>CBIHQA010000341.1:0-4948 GCA_966211475.1 uncultured Neisseriales bacterium | reverse complement strand
GCGCTGCGCCTGCGGGAACGGGCGATCGAATCCAGCGTGAACGCTATCCTGATCACCGACTGTACCCAACCGCACAACCCGATCAGCTATGTGAATGCCGCCTTCGAGCGCATCACCGGTTACACCGCCGAGGAGGCCGTAGGCCGCAATGCGAGCTTCCTGCTCGGGCTGGACATCGAACAGATGGGCCTGGAAGAGATCGGCGCCGCCATCCGCGAGCAACGCAAGGGCACTGCACTGATCCGCAACTACCGCAAGGACGGCCTGCTGTTCTGGAACGAACTGGCCGTGTCACCCGTGCCCGATGAATCCGGCCTGGTCACCCACTTCGTCTGGATCATCAACGACGTCACCGAGCACAAGCGCTACGAGCAGCAGCTGGAACACCAGGCCAACTACGATCCGCTGACCGGGCTCGCCAACCGCAACCTGCTGGCGGACCGGCTGAGCCAGGCCACCAGCTACGCCAACCGTTCCCACCGCAATGTGGCGGTGATGCTGCTCGACCTCGACCGCTTCAAGGTGTTCAACGACAGCCTTGGCCATAGTTTTGGCGACGAGGTGCTGCGCACGGTGGCGATCCGACTGCAGGAATGCGTGCGGGAGACCGACACGGTCGCCCGGTTGGGTGGTGACGAATTCGTGATCGTGCTGACCGAGGTGGAAGAGGTGGCCGACTGTGCGTCCGTGGCCCGCAAGGTGCTCACCGCGCTGGCCGAGCCGCTGTCGATCGCCGATCACGAGGTGTTCACCACCACCAGCATCGGCATCAGCCTCTACCCGCGCGACGGCCGCCACCAGGAACTGCTGCTGAAGAACGCCGACATCGCCATGTACCGGGTCAAGGAGCAGGGCGGCGACAGCTTCCAGTTCTACGTCGAATCGATGAACGAACGGGTGCAGACCCGCTTCGGTATGGAGTCGGAACTGCGCCGCGCGCTGGCCCGCGACGAACTGGCGGTCTACTACCAGCCCAAGGTGGACCTGCGCAGCGGCCAGATCGTTGGCGCGGAGGCGCTATTGCGCTGGCGGCATCCGGAAATCGGCATGATCCCGCCGGGTGATTTCATCCCGCTCGCCGAGGAGAGCGGCCTGATCGTCTCCATCGGCGAATGGGTGATCCGGGCCGTCTGCGCGCAGCAGACCGCCTGGCAGTCACAGGGCGTCGACGTGGTGCCGGTGGCCGTGAACCTGTCTGCCGCGCAGATCACCCGCGGACAGGTGGTCAATGTGTTGCGTGAGGCACTGGCCCACCACCAGCTCGACGTCGGCCTGCTGGAGCTGGAACTCACCGAAACCGCGCTGATGCAGAACCCCGAACAGGCGGCCCGCCTGCTGCAGTCCCTGCGTGACCTGGGACTGAAGCTGTCGCTGGACGACTTTGGCACCGGCTACTCCTCGCTGGCCTACCTCAAGCGCTTCCGCTTCGACGTGGTAAAGATCGACCGCGCTTTCGTCGCCGACCTGACCCGCAACGCCGAAGACGCTGCCATCGCCGACGCCGTGATCGCCATGGCGCACAGCCTGCACCTGCGCGTGGTGGCCGAAGGGGTGGAAACGGCCGAACAGCTCGATCACCTGCGCGATCAGGGCTGCGACGAGATGCAGGGCTTCCATTTCAGCCCGCCGCTGCCCGCCGAGGAATTTGCGGCAATGCTGCGCGAAGGACGGCGGCTGGACTAGATCGGGCCGGATGGCACGCCCGCCAGCCCCGCTCCATCTCCTTCTGCGGCCAGTCTGCGGCTGCGCTACTGACCGGTTGCGGGCGTCGTCACCACGTCGTCCGCCGTCAGCACGACCTTTGGTGCGGGGGGAATCAGTTCGACGACCTTGGTCCCTGCGATCAGGTCATGAATGCAACGCTGATCGCCCCGGAAGATGAACAGCGCATCCAGCAAGGGGAAGATGTTCCCCACCAGCGGAATCCAGCCGAACAATACCCCCACCAGGTAACGCAGCAACAGGATCCGCCCCACGGGAACCTGCCGGCCATACAGATCGGTGATGCGCATTTTCAGCAGCTTCTTGCCCAGTGTTTGCCCGTCGCGAGCCAGCCAGAAGGTGTTCACTGCGCAGAATGTCCCCATGAAGAGCACTGTCCCGATCAGATCAAGCTGCCAATCCGGCATTTCCGTCAGAGGAATGAACTGGTCAGCGTAGATGAGCGGGATCAGGACCGGCAGGATTGCCAGCGAGTCGATCAATGAACCGAAAAACCGTCGGCCCCGACTGGCCAAGGGCGCGTTTGCCAATGTAAGGCCAGCGCTCGCGATATCCGAGACAACTGCCTTGGGTGGGGCATAGGGGTTCAAATCAGACATGGGAAGGGTTCGCTTTGCAATAGGAGAAACACAGACGATCCAGGGCGGGATTTTGGCATATGCCAATTGTGTTTTCGAGGAATTTTCCCCATTGCCAATTGAGCGAGAGCCACATGGGCGCGATGGGGTCTGCTACCGCTCCACCTCCCCTCTTTGACATGACATCGGGTTTTCCGTCTAATGAGCGCGCGCCAATGCTGGCGCACAATCAGGGATGGAACCATGGGTGAGTCAGAGAAACGCGATGCCGGCGTCAGCCAGGCCATCGCGGGCGTGGTGAAGACGCCGACCCGGCTGGTCGGCGACGTGGTCGAAGATACTTCCAAGCTGCTCAAGCAGAGCGGCGCGATGAAGCCAGGGTATGCGCTGATCAGCAGCAGCCTGGCGCTGGCGCTCGGCATCCTGTGCCTGCTTGGTGTGCTGGCCTTTCACTTCCCGCAGTACCTCACCACGCCGGAGCTGCGGCACAAGTATTCGGTGGATGTGCTGCGGCAGATCCTGTTCGTGTCGTTGCTGATCTCCGGCGGCATTTCGCTGGCCAACATCGTGCTGTCGCGTCGGCGCACGCTGAACGCCGGCACCTTCTTGCTGGTGCTGGCTGCCGTCGCCTTGGGCGGGTCGCGGGTGCCGGTGGGAGACTTCCCGGACCATACCCCCTACATCGGGCTGGACTGGTTCATCCTCGATCTGCTGGGGTCCACCCTGCTGTTCGTAGTGATCGAAAAACTGTTCCCGCTGTATCGAAACCAGACCGTCTTCCGCAAGGAATGGCAGACCGACCTGACCCATTTCGCGGTCAACCACTTCCTGGTCGGGCTGATCCTGCTGACCGTCAACTTCCTGATCCACCGGGTGTTCGGCTGGATGGTGCATGGCGGCTTGCAGCAGCTGGTGCAGGACATCCCTTTCCTGCCACAGTTGCTGCTGTGCATCCTGGTGGCGGACCTGATGCAGTATTTCACCCACCGCGCCTACCACGAGGTGCCCTTCCTGTGGCGCTTCCACGCAGTGCATCACAGCGCCAAGACCATGGACTGGATCGCCGGCTCGCGCATGCATGTGCTGGAGCTGATCTTCACCCGCGTCTGCGTGCTCGGGCCGCTGTACGTGCTGGGCTTCGAGAAGTCGGTGATGGACGCCTACATCATCGTGGTGGGCTTCCAGGCCGTGTTCAATCACGCCAATGTCCACCTGCCCTGGGGACCGCTGCGCTACCTGCTGGTGACGCCGGACTTCCACCACTGGCACCACTCTTCCGACCAGGAGGCACTGGACCGCAACTACGCGGCGCACTACGCCTTCCTGGACTATCTGTTCCGCACGGCGGTGGATTCCAACAAGCAGTTCCCGGAGAAGTACGGCGTGGTCGGTGACTATGTGCCGGAGGGATTTGCGCAGCAGCAGATGTTCCCGTTCAAGAAGTCCTGAACCGCGGAACCAAGCAAAACGGCCACCCGAGGGTGGCCGTTGTTGTTTTATGACCACGCGGCGTGAATCGCGGCGGAGTCTGTGAGATGAACGTGCGGCATCATCCGGCATTCGAGCGCGGAGAGCTCGGGGCACATCGAGGGAAACGAGGAGGGAGGTGGCGCGCCCGACAGGAATCGAACCTGTGACCTTCAGCTTCGGAAACTGACACTCTATCCAACTGAGCTACGGGCGCGTAGCGAATCAGGCCGTGAAGGATACCGGGTTTTGACCTTGAAGTCCATGCAGCCTGGGCGGGTTTCTACCCAAGGCTGCCCGCTTCCCGTATAATCCCGCCGATTATTTTGACTTGGTTTTGCACAGGGCCCACTCATGAGCGAACAGAAGAGCAGCATGTCCCCGAAGCAGCTGGTCGGCTTGATCGCCGCCGGTTTCGCGGTGCCGATCATCGGCATCGTCCTGATTGCCAAGCTGGTGACGGCAGTGCAGGACAGCCAGATGAACCCGGACGCGATGACTGCGGAAGCCACCGTGGCACGTATCAAGCCGGTGGGCGAGGTCAAGGTAGGGGAAGCTGCGGCGCCTGGCGCCCGTAGCGGTAAGTCCATTTTCGAAGAAATCTGCGCAGGCTGTCACAAGGACGGTCTGGCTGGCTCGCCCAAGTTTGGCGACGCCGCTGCCTGGGCGCCGCGCATCAGCAAGGGTTTCGACACCCTGCTGAAGCATGCGCTGGGTGGTTTCAATGCGATGCCGGCCAAGGGTGGCGCGGCTGACCTGACTGACGACGAAGTGGCTCGCGCCATCGTCTACATGGCCAACAACTCCGGCGGCAAGTTCCCCGAGCCGAAGGCTGCGGGTGGCGCGGCTGCACCGGCCGAAGGTGCGGCTTCCGCTGCTGCGGCCCCGGCGGCTGCTTCTGCACCCGCTGCTGCGGCACCGGCCGGTCAGGCCAAGGTGGATGGCAAGGCCATCTTCGAAGGCACCTGTGTGGCCTGTCATGGCACCGGCGTCGCCGGTGCGCCGAAGGTGGGCGACAAGGCCGCCTGGGGCCCGCGCGTGAAGCAGGGCAACGACACCCTCTACAAGCATGCGCTGAGCGGCTTCAACGCGATGCCGGCCAAGGGCGGTAACGGCGGCCTGAAGGACGAGGAAGTGAAGGCGGCGGTCGACTACATGGTCGCGCAGGCCAAGTAAGCGCC
>CBIHQA010000340.1:0-4956 GCA_966211475.1 uncultured Neisseriales bacterium | reverse complement strand
CCGGGGGCGATCCGCCCCCGGGTCCGTCATGCGATGTCCGCGTTTGCGGTAACAGCGGGCCGGCTTACTTGCGGGCCTGGCTGTCCTTCCACTGCTTCAGGAATTGCAGGCGCTTGGTCTGGTCCAGGTAGGTCAGCAGGCCGGGGCCCACGGTGACCGGCTTGAGCGAGCCACCCAGGATGCGGCTCAGATACTCGGCCGTGCCCTGGCCTTCGATGTCGCGGCGGATCGAGAACAGATCCACTGCCGCCAGCATGCTCTGGCCACGCTTGGACAGCACGAAGTCGGTCCACAGCTTCGCCGCGTTCGGGTTCTTGGCTGCCTTGGCGATGAAGGTCAGACGCGAGATCACCGGCGTGTAGTCGGTCGGCAGCACGTAGGCGATGTTGTTGTCCTTCTTCATGCGGGTCAGCGCGTAGGAACCCAGCATGTTGTAGCCGATCAAGTTCTCACCCGAGGAGATGCGCTCCATCATCGCGCCGGTGCTGGTCTGCAGCTTCGGCTCGCTGGCGCCCAGCGCCTTGGCCAGGTTCCAGAACGACGGGTTGTTGCGCAGGTCTTGGGTGACCAGCAGGAAGCCGACGCCGGACTTTTCCGGATCGTAGCTGGTGACCTTGCCCTTGAACTTTTCCTTGGCGACCAGGGCGGCGAAGTCGGCGTGGGTCTTCGGCACTTCGCCCGCGCTCACCAGCTTCTTGTTGTAGACGAAGGCGACCGGCTCGTAGGTGGTGCCGAACACTTCGTCACGCCAGTGGGCCCAGTCCGGCAGGTTCGGGATTTCCGGCGACTTGTAGGCTTGCGCGTAGCCGTCGTTGGCCAGCTTCACTTGCAAGTCCATGGCCGACGACCACAGCACGTCGGCAGAGGTCGAGCCGGCGGCGGTTTCGGAGATGAAGCGGTTGTACAGCTCGGTGGAGTTCAGGTCGTTGTATTCGACCTTCACGCCCGGATAGAGCTGCTGGAAATTCTGGATCAGCGGCTGCACCACCGATGCGTCGGTCGCGGAGTAGACAACGACCTTGCCTTCCTTGGTGGCGGCATCGATCACCGCTTGGTAGCCCGCCGGGTAACCAGCCGGCACGGCAGCGAAAGCAGAAGCAAACGGGAGGGCGGCGATGGCGGCGACGAGGAGCCGACGTTTGGCTTGCATGGAGTGTCTCCGGTAGTTGAACAGCGGCCTCTGAGGGCCGATGGAACGCATGCTAGTCGTCCGTCCCTTTCAATCCGCTTTCGGGCTGCAAGGTTTTTTCGTGTGTCAAACCGGTTGGTGGGCGCAAAGCAAGCTTTGCTGATTTGATCTTTGGCAACCCATCTGCAGCCCCCTGAGAATTCCTCACCCTCCCCGCTAGCTCTGCATCGCCCAGTTCTAAGCGGCAAGCCGCTAAGAACAAGGGCAGACCGCCCGCCGGCGGGAGAGCCTCGCTTCGCTCGTGAAGTGGGTGTTGGAGCCGTCGCAGGGGGAAGGGCGCGCCGGATCGTAGGGCGGAAAAGCGAAGTACGAGTAGGGCGGAAAAGCGAAGCGTCTTCCGCCATGTGGGCATCTCGTTCGACGAGCGCGGAGATCAACCGTTGATGGTGGAAGGCGCTTCGCTTTTCCACCCTACGAGGGTCGGATTTCTGTGAAAGGGAGAGGGGAATCCTGCGCGGGATGCGTTAAACGTTGAGGACGCACCCCACGCAGGACAGAAAGCTTTCAACTCAACCGAGATCCACCTGCCGGATGAAAGCTTTCAATCCAGCCGGAACTGCGACACGGACGAGCGCAACTCCATCGCCAATCCTTCCAGCGCCTGCACGTTGTCGTTGGCGACCTTCACCGATACCGCGGACTCTTCCACCATCTGCGCGATGCGTTCCACGTTGGCGGCGATGTTGTTGCTGGCCAGGCTCTGCTCGGCGGTGGAGTGGGCGACTTCGCGGATCTTGGTCAGCGTGCTTTGCGCGCCGGTGTTGATCTGCCGTAGCGAGGCGGCGGCCCGTTCGGCCATCTCCACGCCCTTGGCGACCTGTGGCGTGACTGCCTGCATGCTGGCCACTACCGAGCTGGTGTCGCCATGGATGCCCTGGATCATCCCATTGATCTGGTCAGTGGCCTGGGCGGTGCGCTCCGCGAGCTTGCGCACCTCGTCCGCCACCACCGCGAAGCCGCGCCCTTGCTCGCCGGCCCGGGCGGCCTCGATGGCGGCATTGAGCGCCAGCAGGTTGGTCTGGTCGGCGATCTCCTTGATCACATTGGCGATGCCGCCGATCTGCCGCGAGCGCTCCACCAGCCCTTCGATCAGCCGAGACGCCTCGTCCACTTGGCCGGATACCTGCTGGATCTCGTTCGCCGCACGGGTGACCAGGGTCTCGCCCTCGGCCGCCAGCTCGGCGGATTGTGCCGAGTTGCGTTCAGTCTCTCTCGCGTTCAGCGAAATCTGGTCCACGCTGACCGTCATCTGCTCGATGGAAGCGGCCGTGGCCGTAGTCGCGTCGGACGAATCCTTGGCAGCCTGGTCGATGTGTTCCGCCTGTTCGGTGAGGCTGCGTGCCGATTCGCCCAACTGGGAGGCGCCGCGCTGGATGTCCTCGATCATGCGGCGAAGGTTGGCCTGCATGCGCGACATTGCCCCCAGCAGACTTTCCGGGCGTGCATTGGTCGGCACACGCTGGCTCAGATTGCCCTCGGCAATGGCGGTGGCGACTTCCGCCGCATAGGCCGGCTCGCCGCCCAGTTGGCGGTAGATGCGGCGCGAGATGTCGGCGGCCAGCGCGATCACGACCACCAGCACCACGATCCCGATACCGAGGAAATTGAGCGCGTAGTGCCAGAACGCCTTATCGATATCGTCGACGAAGGCGCCGGTGCCGACGATCCAGTTCCACGGATCGAAACGCATCACCGCGTTGAGCTTGGGAGACGGGACGCTGGTGCTGGGCTTCTTGGCCATGCTGTCGACCACCGCCATCTGCGTGGTGGCCAACGCATCCTTGTAGACCTGTGAGGTGGTGCGGCCGTCCGGCATCTTGCTGCCCAGGTCGTGCTTGCCGACCCGGCTTTTGTCCGGATGTACCAGCATGATGTCGGTGTCGATGGTGCGGATGAAGAAATAGTCGTCGCCGCTGCGCCACTGACCGATCGTCTCCATCGCCCGCTTCTGGGCGTCACCTCGGCTGAGCTTCCCGCTTTGCTCCAGGGACTGGTAGTAGGCGATCAGGTTGCCGGCCTGTTGCAGGCCGAGCCGTAGGCTGGCGCTGCGCTCCTCGAGCAGGCTGGTGCGCACGGCATGGAGGGCGAAGCCGGCGATCACTACCAGGCCAAGTACCGTACAGCCTGCGATGATGCCGAGACGGGTGGACAACTTCATGACAGTCTCCTTGGGGGCGATCGGACTGCGGCCCGGTGTGTCGAGAACCGGTGTAGTTACATAGTAGTCAATGCCGGTTTGCTGTGAAGCGCCGGTGCATGCGGCGCTGTCGCTGTCGATCCAGTTTGCGCTGGGGGTGTTAGCATGAAAAAAAGAGGAGAGACCCCGGGGGCTTCATGCGAATCCTGCTGGTAGAGGACAACGCCGCACTCGCACAATCGATCAAGGACGCACTGACCGCCATGCACTATGCGGTGGATGTGGTTCACGACGGCGTGGCGGCCGATACCGTACTGTCCACCGAAGACTATGCGGTGGTACTGCTGGACCTGGGCCTGCCCCGGCTGTCTGGCCTGGAGGTGCTGCAGCGCTTCCGCAAGCGCGGCCGGCGCGAGCCGGTGCTGATCCTGACTGCCCAAGGCAGCGTGGAAGACCGCATCCGCGGCCTGGATGCGGGCGCCGACGACTACCTGCCCAAACCTTTCGACCTCAACGAGCTGGAAGCCCGCCTGCGGGCGCTGCTGCGGCGGTCGCAAGGGGTGTCCACCAGCGATGTGGCACTGGGTTCGCTGGTGCTGGACAGCAAGCGGCGCGTGTTCCGTCTGGACGACACCCCGCTGTCACTCACCCCGCGCGAATTCGCAGTGCTGGAGGTGCTGTTCCTGAAAGCCGGCAAGACGGTCAGCAAGGAACAGCTGCTGGAGCAGATCTGCACCTTCGACGACAGCCTGTCGCTCGACGCGATCGAAATCTACGTGCACCGGCTGCGCAAGAAACTGGAAGGCTCCGGCGTCGCCATCGTCACCCTGCGCGGCCTGGGTTACCTGCTGGAAGCTAGCGGTGATCCGGCCTAGCCTGCGCACCAAGCTGCTGGTGTGGCTGATCGTCCCGCTGGCGGTGATCTTCCTGATCAATAACCGCATCACCTCGCAGGCGTCGCGTCATATGGCCAATGTGGCCTACGACCGCACCCTGCAAGGGGCGGTGCTCGCCATCGCAGAAGGAGTGACCGTCTCCGGCGGCAAGGCGCAAGCCGACATCCCGACGGTGGCGCTGGAGATGTTCGACTACCAGTTTCAGGACCGCGTCTACTACCGGGTACGCGGCCCCAAGGGCGAGTTGTTGGCCGGCTACGGCGACATCCCCGATCCACCCTCCCGGGCCGAGCGCCTGCGCATCGACTTCTACGAAGCCCAATATCGCGACGAGACGGTGCGCTTCGCCACCCTGTCCCGCCCGCTCTACGACCTGGGGCCGGGCGCCGCGGTGGAGATCGTGGTGGGCGAGACGCTGACCAGCCGGCAGGCGCTGGCCCACGAAATCCTGCGAGACGCGGCGGTCGGCCAGCTATGGCTGATCGGCTTCGCGACGGTGCTGGTGGCGATCGGCGTGCACCTGGGCCTGAAGCCGCTGCTGCGGGTGCGGGAGGAAATCCTGCGCCGGGAGGAAGGCCAGCTCACCCCGCTGCAGTTGGAGGAAACCCCGCCGGAACTGCGCCCGCTGGTGGAGGCGCTCAACCACACCATGGGCCGCCTGGAACGCCAGCGCGAAGCCCGCCGCCGCTTCATCGCCGATGCCTCGCACCAGTTGCGCACGCCGCTCGCGCTGA
>CBIHQA010000339.1:0-4960 GCA_966211475.1 uncultured Neisseriales bacterium | reverse complement strand
AGCTCTGCATCGCCCAGTTCTAAGCGGCAAGCCGCTAAGAACAAGGGCAGACCGCTCCTCTGGCGGGAGGGCGGGTTGAAGATGACTCGTAAGCAGATCATCGGGGTTTGTCAGCGATCTGAGCCCCCCTCACGGGCGGCCCAATTCTCCAGGTCGACGTTGCTCCAGCGATCAGAAGTCGTGACTGATCCCGATGCTGACAATCCGCTTCTTCAGGTTGATGCTGGTCGCCGTCACGGCGCGGCGGTCCGTCTTCTCGCCGTAGTATTCGGCGAACAGCGCGGTGCGCTTCGAGAGGCTGTAGCTTGCGCCCAGGCCAAGTGCTTTCTTGGTCCAGTCGTTTGCGTCGTCGATGCCGTTCTGGCGCTCGGCCTTGATACGGCCATAGAAGGCGCGCAGTGCGACCGCGTTGCTGGCCTGATAGTTGGCGAACAGGGCGTAGCCACTGTTCTTGTCGGCCCCGTTGGATGAAGTCGCACCAGAAGCGCGGTCGTTCTTTGCCCGGTAGAGCTTCACACCGGCGGTCAGGGTCGGAGTGATGTCGTAGCCGACGCTCAGCACCAGCGCGGTTTCCTTGCCGGCCTGAGTGGCGCTCACCGTCTTGCCGTTCTGGTTGTTTTCGTAGGCCAGGTCGATGCCCAGGCCGTTGCCCTTGTAGCCGCCGCGCAGCGAGTAGCCACGGCCGTTGGTGGTGGTGGACTTGTCTTCGTTGGTGTACCACTGCACCGAACCATCGAAGCCGTTGACGGAAGGCGAGGTATACAGCACCGCATTGTTCTTGCGGGTGTCGCCCACCACGATCGGGTCCTTCACCGTGCTGCTGCTGGTGCCCACCTTGGTGTTGGTCTGCTCCAGGAATGCCGCCAAGCGGGTGGTGACCTGGAACTTGTCGAAACGGCTCGCCGTATCGTCGTAGGGCGAGGTCTCGCGGCCGAGCTTCAACGTCCCCCAGTTACCTTGCAGACCGACCCAGGTATCACGCGAGCCGAAGGTCCCGGTGGCCGGCCCCGAGCTGCCGTCGTCGATGGCTACGCCGTTTTCGATCTGCCAGATCGCCGACAGGCCGTTGCCCAGGTCTTCGGTGCCCTTGAAGCCGATGCGGCTGGAGTAGTTGCTGACCTTGGTCTGGCTGACCCGGGTGGTCAGGTCGGAGCCGTCATAGCTCGCGTCATTGTTCTGGAAATCGACACCGCCGCGCACCTTGCCGTAAATAGTGACGTTGCCACTGTCCGCCTGTGCACCCCCTGCCAGTGCGGCCAGCACCGCTGTCGCGAGCAGCGATCGTAAAGGCTTCTTCTTCCACGTCTGCATGGTCTCTCTCTCCTGAGTTGTTAGTTAGTCGCCGGCAGGCCCCACACCGATGCGCCCAATCTCTCGGCCGGATTGGTCCCGCAACAGCGACGGCCATTCTTGAACCGAACTCTTCAGGGACGTATAGGGACATTCCCGATCAGGGCAATCCCCAATGCGATGGATCCGGAGATGGTCGATTTGCAGGCGCAAATAACGTCAGAAGATGGACATTTAGGCAGAAGATAGGGACAAATCAGGATTGACAAACGCAGCCTGATCCAGAACGGAACTGCATCATGGATGTGCCTGGACGCCCGGGCTACCAATTCCGGAACACACCGTGGGGATGAACAACAGATGGGCCGCGCCAGACAGCGCGTTCCCAGAGTGACCGCCTAGCCTAGTAGGTCCGACATTGCCATGATCTGACGGGCCACATCCGCCAGCTTCAGGCCCTGCTTCATGGCCTGCTTACGCAGGGCGTCGTAGGCTTCGCTCTCCGAGACACCCTTCTTCTGCATCAGCACGCCTTTGGCGCGCTCGATCAGCTTGCGGTCGGCCAGTTGCTGCTCGGCGGAGGCCAGGCGCTGCTTCAGCCGCGATTCCTCGTCAAAACGTGCGCGGGCCACTTCGACAATGGGAGCGAGACGGGCGGCACTGAGGCCGTCGACGATGTAAGCGGTCACGCCGGCCGAGACGGCGGAGCGGATCACCGCCTGATCCGCTTCGTCGGAGAACATCACCACCGGGCGCGGGGCATTGGTGTTCATCACCGACAACTGTTCCAGCGTGTCGCGCGAGGGGGATTCGGTGTCGATGATCACGACATCGGGCTTGAGGTCTTCCACCGCCCGCAACAGCGCGCGGGCAGAACGCGCTTCCGCCACCACCTGGTAGCCGGCGCGTTCCAGCGCGGTGCGCAGCAGCCCCACGTGTTTGTCGGTGTCGTTGACCAGAAGGATGCGCAGCATGGTTTCTCGATTCGTCCTGCAACCGGCAGCAGGAATGCAAGAACCGTGCACGGTGCCCTAAATTCAGGCGTATCGAGGGTTTCCGGCCTGAAAGCACCACCCTGGCACACCGAAACGGTGCATGAGCCTGCTGCCATGCACCATTCCATGCACCATCGTGTTACCAGCGGGAGAGGATGTCATCCAGCTGCCCGCGCCGCACCAGCACCGACATGGCCGAGGACAGCCGGGCGCGGGTCGAGGGGGCAAGCTGGCGCGAGACCATCAGCATCAGTGGCGTGGTGTCGACCACGTAGGGGTGGATCTTCACCTTGCCCAGCAGACCCAGCCTCGTCAATTCGTAGCGTAGACCAGGTTCGCGGTAGCAATAGAAGCGGGCCCGACCGGCCATCAGCTTGGCGAGGTTGGAGGCCGGGTCGGCCGCGCCGGCATCCAGCGGCAGGCCGAGCTGGCGCAGCAACTGGCCAATGGAAAAGCCGGTGTTGATCAGAACGGTGTTGTCGGGTGACAGGCGCTTCAGGTCGTTCAGTTCGCGCACGTCTACCGGGTCGTCGCGGCGCGATACCAGCAGGAAGCGGGCCGCGACGATCGGCGGCTCGATGAAGTCGAAGCGGCGCACGCGGTCGTCGGTGCGGCCCACGCCGCAGATCACGTCCAGCTCGCCGCGCTCCAGCATCGCATCGACCCGGGCGGTGGGTACCCAGCGTTGCTCGCCGGTGAAATTGAGGCCGGAGTCCACCGATTCGATGGCGCGGAACACGTCCACGCAGAAGCCGCGGATCAGCGTATTGCCGTCGCGGGTTTCTTCGACGAACTTGGGCTCGGTCCCGGTCTGCGCCGCCGTGCGCAGCACCACCGGCCCGGTGTCGGCCGCCGCCACACCGCATAGCAATGCGGTCAGTGCGATCCAGTATCTGAATTGCTGCATTCTTCCCCCTGCCAACGTCGAGGGCCGATTCGGGATCGGCCTCTCATTTTTTGATTTCGGCGCATTGTAGAACGACACGGGACAGAAAGGGACGGCACAACGCACCATTGCGATGCACACCGACACAGTGGCCCGCCATCGCGCCATGCGTCCGCCCTGCCGAAAGCCGTTCTACCCGGCCCGGAACGCCTTCGGGTCCAGCCCGTGCCGGGCCAGCTTGTCGTATAGCGTCTTGCGCGGCAGGCCGAGCTGTTCGCAGGCGGTCGTCACGCTGCCGCTAGCGGCACGCAGCGCATCGGCCAGAATCTGTCGCTCGAAGGCGTCCACCCGTTCTGCAAACGCGCCCTGCCCCGCCACGGCTTGTGTAGCCTCCACGCCCAGACCGAGCACCTGGCGCTCCGCCGCATGCTGCAGTTCGCGGACATTGCCGGGCCAATCCTGCGCCGACAGCTTCGCCAACAGGGTTCCGTCTAGTGGCGGGACCGGCCGGTTGAACCGCTCGGCCGCCCGTTTCAGGAAGTGGGTAAACAGCAAGGGGATGTCCTCGCGCCGTTCCCGCAGCGGCGGCAGCGCGACAGTGACCACGTTCAGACGGTAGTAGAGGTCGAGCCGGAACTGCCCGGCATCCGAGGCGGCCTTCAGGTCCACCTTGGTGGCGGCCACCACCCGGCAATCCACCGGGATCGCCGCATTGCCGCCCAGCCGCTCCACGCTGCGCTCCTGCAGCACCCGTAGCAGCTTGGCCTGCAGGGCGAGCGGCATGCCTTCGATCTCGTCCAGGAACAAGGTGCCGCGGTCGGCATGTTCGATCTTGCCAATGCGGCGTTTCATCGCGCCGGTGAAGGCGCCCTGCTCCGCACCAAACATCTCGCTCTCGAACACGCTCTCCGGCAGGGCGGCGCAGTTGATCGCGACAAAATGACCGTGCCGCCTCGCACTGCCTTGGTGCAGCGCCTGGGCGACGCATTCCTTGCCGGTGCCGGTTTCGCCCAGCACCAGCACGTCGACGTCGGCGTCCGCCACCTGGCGGATCACGTCGCGTACCCGCCGCATCGCCGGGCTGTCGCCCAGCAGCAGGGTATTGGTCTCGTCCTCCAGCCGGGCACGCAACGCGCGGTTCTCCAGCACCAGCCGGCGCTTTTCCAGTGCGCGGCGGACCACCTCGACCAGCCGGTCGGCGGCGTAGGGCTTCTCGATGAAGTCGTAGGCGCCGGCCCGCATCGCCTCCACCGCCATGGCAACATCGCCATGGCCGGTAACCAGGATCACCGGCAGATCGGGGTCCCGCAGCACCACCTCGTGCAGCAGCTCCATGCCGGAGCGACCCGGCAGGCGAACGTCGGTCAGCAGCACGCAGGGTGCGTCCGGTCGCAACAGTTTGGCGGCGGCCTCCGCGCTCACCACCGCTGTCACCGGCAGATCGGCTAGCTCAAAGGTCTGCACGCCGGCGCTGCGCACGGCTTCGTCGTCCTCCACGTACAGCACATGGAGCGCGCCTTCGCTCATTGCCCCTCCTCGAATCGCACGGTGAAGCGGGCGCCGCCCCCGTCCGTGACCTCTTCCGCCCCGATGCCACCGCCTGCGTCCCGCACCAACCCGGCGACGATGGCCAGGCCCAGCCCGAGCCCGATCCCCAGCGGTTTGGTGGTGTAGAAGGGCTCGAACAGGCGGCCCGGCTCCACGCCAGCCAGCCCTGGGCCGTTGTCCTCGACCGACAGGCAGGTTGTGCCATCCTGTCGCCAGGCTCGCACCGTAATCTGTCGCGGAG
>CBIHQA010000338.1:0-4971 GCA_966211475.1 uncultured Neisseriales bacterium | reverse complement strand
CGAGTCGCGGGGTGCCCCCCGGGTGGGGGGGGCGGCGGGGGAGGTAATGCGAAAGGCTAAGCTGCGGCAAACCGCCGAGAGCCACAACCAGCCCGGCTTTGCCGGGCGCCGAGTTGCACGTTCAACCTTCCCCGCAACCCGCAGCTTCCTCTACACTTGGGTCAGGTAACCCTCACGCCGCTGGAGCCCGTCATGGCCGAAGATTTCAACGATCCGTTCAAGCTGTTCCGCGACATGTGGAAGCCGCTGGAAACGCCGATGCCGAACATGCTCGGCATGTTGTCGCCCGAGGAGCTGGACAAGAAGCTCCAGGAACTCAAGGTGGTCGAGGGCTGGCTTTCGATGAACCTCAACATGCTGAAGATGAGCATCCAGGCGCTGGAAATGCAGCGCGCCGCGCTCGCCGCCATGAAGCAGGCCACCGGCGGAAAACCAGACTGACGAACCCGCCTGCTGTGCTGCACCCCTGACCGCCTGGCCTCGTGCCGGGCGGATGCACGCATGGCCACAAGGAATCCCCATGCCTTTCGAAGAAAAAACCGAACTGCCCCCCGGCCATCCTGCGCTACGCGTGATGACCATGCCCAAGGACACCAATATGCACGGCCACATTTTCGGTGGCTGGGTGATGGGGCAGGTCGACATTGCCGGTGCCGCCGAAGCGATGGCAGTGGCCCGCGGCGCCGTGGTCACGGTGGCGGTCAATGCCTTCCAGTTCAAGGAGCCGCTGCACGTCGGTGACCTGGTCAGCTTCTATGCCGAACCGCTGCGGGTGGGCACGACGTCCGTCACCATCAAGGTGGAAGTGTTCGCCGAAAGGAACCCGGAGCAGGTTCAGGTGGTCAAGGTCACCGAGGCTACGCTGACGTACGTGGCCGTGGACAAGGACGGCCGGCCCCGCCCGATCCCCAAGGGAGCGGTCGGCGAATGACCGTCCTGCTGTCGGAGATCCGACAGGAAACCCTGCCTGGCGCACGTCTGGCGGGCTTCTGCCTGGTTGGCGACTGGCAAGCGCTGACCCGGGACGTACCGACGGCATGGCAAAAATTGAACGCGGCCTGCGATCCGGGGCTGAGGGCGCCGATCAGGCTGGGTGTCTATCCGATGCAGGACGAGGCGACGGGCGGTAGCAGCTGCCGCTACTGGGTGACGCTACCGGTTTCCGCCCATCAGGCGCTGCCGGAAGGCATGGAAACCCTGTTGCTGCCGCAGACCCGCTTCGCCGTCGCCCGCTTCCAGGGGCGGCGCTACGAGATCTCGGAGGGCTATCGCGCCCTGCACGATTGGCTGCGGCGCAACCGGCTGCTGCCCGATCCGGCCGGTTTCGGCTTCGAGCGCTATACGCTGGCCCGTGGTGGACCATGGGACGGGCAGGGGGCCGAGGCCCCGTTTGATTTTGACCTCTACCTGGCCGTGCTTGCCGAGGCCGATACAGAGACCGAACACTTCGAATGACACTGACAGAGCTTCGTTACATCCTCTCCGTAGCCACCACGCGGCACTTTGGCCGGGCGGCCGAAGCCTGTTTCGTTAGCCAGCCGACCTTGTCGGTAGCGGTCAAGAAACTGGAAGAAGAACTGGGCGTACAGATCTTCGAGCGCAACGGCGATGTGACGCTCACGCCGATCGGCGAGCAGATCGTCGCCCAGGCTCAGCGGGTGCTGGAAGAGGCTGAGGCGCTCAAGTTGCTGGCCAAGGCAGGGCAGGATCAATTGTCGGTGCCCTTGCGGCTGGGCGTGATCTTCACCCTGGCGCCAGGCGTGCTGCCGGCGCTGATTCCCGCGCTGGCACCGCGTGCGCCGCACATGCCGCTGATCATCGAGGAAAACTACACCAGCCGCCTGACCGAACTGCTCAAGCAGGGTAAGCTGGATGCCATTCTGCTGGCGCTGCCGCTGATGGAGTCGAGCTTCGAAGTGGCGCCGCTGTTCGACGAGCCCTTTGTGGTGGCCACCCGCCGCGGCCATGCCTGGGAGAAGGAAGCGCCGCTGGCCGCCGAGCGGCTGGCCGAGGACGACGTGCTGCTGCTGGGCGCCGGCAACTGCTTCCGCGACCAGGTATTGCAGGTCTGCCCGGCGCTTAACCGGGGCAGCCAGGCCGGGCTGCAACGCACGCTGGAAGGTTCGTCGTTGTCGACCATCCGGCAGATGGTGGCGTCCGGCATGGGCGTGACGGTGCTACCCAGTACCCAGGTGATGGAAAGCGAAGCGAGCCATGCGATGCTTTCCATCCTGCCCTTCGCGCCGCCGGTGCCGAGCCGGCGCATCGTGTTGGCGTGGCGCAAGCGCTTTGCCCGCCCGAAGGCCGTCGACGCGGTGCTGGATGCGCTGCGCAGTTGCAATCTACCGGGCGTCGCCTGGCTCTGACTCGCGGTACCACCCCGTAGGGTGGAGTCCTGTTGCTGGATTCCGCCCGGCGTCCTGCTGACACATAGTTGTCAGTAGCCTGTCCGCATACTGCCATCTCCTGCTTCCTGGAGACGGCACATGATCCTGATTCCCATCCATTTCCCAGCTGTCCCTGACACGACTGCCGTTGGTCGGGAGCATGCGTCTCCTTCTTATTCACAAGATCATTGCGCGACTCGTGCTGAAGCGCATGAACCCTCTACGGCGGGCTATGGAGGCACATCGCCTCCCACATCCCGATATGCCAGTCCCGTTATGCCGGATTAAATTTTACGTTACGTAGTTAACAAATATGTTTTAACATCTACTCATGAACGAGTGGATGTTACTGATTCTGACCCTGCCGACCGAGAACACCGCCATCCGCATGCGGGTCTGGCGGGCGATCAAAGCGGCGGGGGCAGCCGTCCTGCGGGACGGCGTCTATCTGTTGCCGGCTTCGGACGAGCACGCCGTCGTATTCGGGGAACTGGCCGATACTGTCAACGCAGCGCAGGGCACCGCCTACCGCTTCCGCGTCGACGATGCCGAGGCGCCGCTGACTGGCTTGTTCGATCGCACGGATGAGTACGGCCGCTTCATTGAATCACTGGACGAGGCCCGTCGCATGCTGGACCCGGTGCAGCCGGCGGATGCTGCCCGGCTGGCGCGCAAGCTGCGCAAGCAGTTCGATGCGATTGCCGATATCGATTTCTTCTCTGGCGAAGCGCGGCGGCAGGCAGAGGCCGCGCTGGCGGAGTTCGACGCCGCCGTGACGGCGTTGTCGCCTGGTGAGCCTAGTGCGCAGGCCGGTGCGATTCCACGGCTGGACCTTGCCACCTACCAGGGACGAACCTGGGCAACCCGCCGCAGGCCGTGGGTGGATCGCCTGGCCAGCGCCTGGCTGATTGCCCGCTTCATCGATCAAGACGCCCGCTTCCTGTGGCTGGCCGCTCCCGAAGATTGCCCGGCTGACGCACTCGGTTTTGACTTCGATGGCGCGACCTTCAGCCATGTGGGCCATCGCGTCACCTTTGAAACCCTGCTGGCTTCCTTCGGGCTGGAGCAGCCCGCCCTGGCGCGGATCGGCGCCGTGGTCCATTTCCTCGACGTCGGCGGGGTGCCGCCGGCCGAAGCGGCCGGTGTGTCGCAAGTGCTGGCTGGCTTGCGTACCGCCATCGAGGACGACGATCAATTGCTCACCGCTGCCCGGGCTGTGTTCGACGGGCTGTTTGCCGCCTTCTCTCAAGCGTGACCCTCATGGACCCGATCACTCCCGCCCAACTCGAACGACCGCCTGCCGTCGGCTTCTGGGAAGCCCTGCGCTTCTGGCTAAAGCTGGGTTTCATCAGTTTCGGCGGCCCGGCCGGGCAGATCGCGATCATGCACCAGGAGCTGGTGGAGCACCGCCGCTGGATCTCGGAGCGCCGTTTCCTGCACGCGCTCAACTACTGCATGGTGCTGCCGGGACCGGAAGCACAGCAGCTCGCCACCTACATCGGCTGGCTGATGCACCGCACGCGGGGTGGCATCGTGGCGGGCGGGTTGTTCGTGCTGCCTTCGCTGTTCGTACTGGTGGCCTTGTCGTGGATCTACATCGCCTTCGGCCAGGTGCCGCTGGTGGCCGGGCTGTTCTACGGCATCAAGCCGGCGGTGACGGCGATCGTGATCCAGGCCGCACACCGCATCGGCTCGCGGGCACTGAAGAACGGCGTGCTGTGGGGTATCGCGGCGGCGGCGTTCGTGGCGATCTTTGCGCTGAACGTGCCGTTCCCCTTGATCGTGCTGGGCGCGGCCCTGATCGGTTACGTTGGTGGCCGTGTCGCGCCGGACAAATTCCGGACCGGAGGTGGCCACGGTGCGGCCAAGGCCTCGTTCGGCCCGGCGCTGATCGATGACGATACGCCCACGCCGGAGCATGCCCGCTTCAGCTGGATGCGGCTGGCCCGCGTGCTGATCGTTGGTGTCGCGCTGTGGGCGCTGCCGATGGGGCTGCTGACCGCATTGGCCGGTTGGGCGCACCCGCTGACGCAGATGGGCTGGTTCTTCACCAAGGCCGCGTTGCTGACCTTCGGTGGTGCCTATGCGGTGCTGCCCTACGTTTACCAAGGGGCGGTCGGCCACTATGGCTGGCTGTCTCCCACGCAGATGATCGACGGCCTGGCGCTGGGCGAGACCACGCCCGGGCCGCTGATCATGGTGGTGGCCTTCGTCGGCTTTGTCGGCGGCTACCTGAAGGCGGTGTTGGGGCCGGATCTGCTGTTCCTCGGCGGGGCGCTGGCGGCGACGTTGGTGACCTGGTTCACCTTCCTGCCGTCGTTTGTGTTCATTCTGGCGGGCGGGCCGCTGGTGGAATCCACCCATAACGAGCTGAAGTTCACCGCGCCGCTGACCGCCATCACGGCAGCAGTGGTCGGGGTGATCCTGAACCTGGCGCTGTTCTTTGGTTACCACGTGCTGTGGCCGAAGGGCTTCGCTGGCGCGATCGAGTGGCCGTCCGTGGTAATCGCGCTGACCGCCGCTGTCGCACTGCTGCGCTTCAAGCGCGGCGTGATCGAGGTGATTGTCGCAAGCGCGGCAGTCG
>CBIHQA010000337.1:0-4972 GCA_966211475.1 uncultured Neisseriales bacterium | reverse complement strand
GTCACCAGCCCCATGCGGACCAGCAGTTCGCCCAGCGGCACCGTGCGGTCCGCCTTCTGACGGGCCAACGCATCTTCCAGCTGTGATTCGGTGATCAACTGCTCGCGCAGCAGCAGTTCCCCCAGCCGCAATTGCGGCAGGTCCTTCTGACGTTCCAGCGCCTGCTGCAGCTGTGCCGGATCGGTTACCCGCTCCAGCTCCAGGTATTCGCCCAGCTTGCGATGACGCAGCGCCTCTTGTTCGCGCAGCCCCGCGTCGATGCTGTCGCGGGTCGCCAATTGTGATTGCACCAGCAGTTCGCCCAATGGTTCGCCCAGGTTCAGGTCGGCGATCGCTTCATTCGGGACAAAGCAGCGCACCACCTTGTCCCCGTCTTCGATCAGATTCAGGAAACAGCCGCGCGGGTGCGGGGCGTATCCAAAGATTTCCCCCTCCAGCACTTCGCCGTCGGTATAGCGCAGCGTCACCTTGCTGCGTAGCGAGACCACGTGCAGCGGCCTGGTCAGGCCGCCATCCGGCAGCGTGGCCTTGGCCGTCACCGGGTGCAGCAGGCGCACGGACTTCAGCGTGTCGAAATTCATCGGCGGGCTGATGCGGCCGCCGGGAGAGCGCACGGACAGGATGCCGTGGTCCGGGTCGAACTGGGTGAGGGTGCCGCGTACCGTACCGCCCTTGACGAAATTCAGCGCCACGCGCGGTTCGGCTTCCTGTTCAGCGTCACCGGTCAGCGTCACATAGGCCGGCACTGGCCAGTGCACCGCCGTCGGGGCGGTGTTCGTCAATGGGGGCATCAAGGTGACGGGCTCCGGCATGGCGTTCCCTCAGAACGGTCAAACCGGACGCCGGACGATCCGGCATCCAGGTTTCACTCTAGTTACAAACGGCGGGCGCCGCTCGCAAGGCGAGGCAGTTCAGTCCAGCGTCACCCGGGCAAACTTGCGTTTGCCGACCTGCAGGACCAGCGTCTCGCCTGCCTTCAGCAGCAGCCCCTTGTCGGCGACTTTCTCGCCGTTGACCCGCACACCGCCCTGGTCGATCTGGCGGAACGCTTCCGACGTCGACGCCACCAGCCCGGCCTGCTTCAAGGCCTGGCCGATCGGCAGGCTGCCGTCCTGGGTCAGTAGGGCGACTTCCGGCATGTCCTCCGGCATCTCGCCAGCGCGGAAGCGGCTTTCGAACGCCTCCAGCGCCTGCACCGCGGCCGGCTGGCCATGGAAGCGGGCGACAATTTCCTGCCCCAGCTCCACCTTCACGTCGCGCGGGTTGCGGCCTTCCTGCACCTGTCGCTTCAGCTGAGCGACGTCGCTCAGCGGGCGGAAGGACAGCAGGTCGTAGTAGCGCCACATCAAGTCGTCGGAAATCGACATCAGCTTGCCAAACATGTCGTTCGGCGCATCGGTGATACCGATGTAGTTGCCCAGCGACTTCGACATCTTGTTGACGCCGTCCAGGCCTTCCAGCAGCGGCATCATCGCAATGCACTGCGGCTTCTGTCCGTATTCCTGCTGCAGGTGGCGACCCATCAGCAGGTTGAACTTCTGGTCCGTGCCACCCAGCTCGATGTCGGCTTCCAGCGCCACCGAGTCATAACCCTGCATCAGCGGGTACAGGAATTCGTGGATCGCAATCGGCTGATTGTTCCCGAAGCGCTTCTTGAAATCGTCGCGTTCCAGCATCCGCGCCACTGTGTGCTTGGCGGCAAGCTTCAGCATACCGGCCGCGCCCAGCGGCTCGGACCACTCGGAATTGAAGCGGATCTGGGTCTTTTCCGGATCCAGGATCTTGAACACCTGCTCGGCGTAGGTCTTGGCGTTGGCCTCGATCTGTTCGCGCGACAGCGGCGGGCGGGTGGCGTTCTTGCCCGACGGGTCGCCGATCATGCCGGTGAAGTCGCCGATCAGGAAGATCGCGGTATGGCCCAGTTGCTGGAACTGGCGCATCTTGTTCAGCACCAGGGTGTGGCCCAGGTGAAGGTCCGGCGCGGTCGGGTCGAAACCCGCCTTGATCCGCAGCGGGCGGTTTTCCTTCAGCTTGGCGATCAGCTCGGCTTCAATCAGGACTTCGTCCGTGCCACGCTTGATCTCGGCCAGCGCGGTTTCGAGCTGCGGAGAGAGGTCGCTCATCAATGATTCCTACACCGTCAATAGATTGTTATTTCTTTGAAAAATCAGGGCTTTCTGATAGGCTCGCGCCCTTGTACCCGTATTGGCAGGCTCAAGCAGCATGACGCTTCAAAACCAACCTATTTTAACCGAAATCCCGTCGACCACCGCACGCAAGCGCCGTATCAACTGGTTGCTGCTGCTGTCCAGTCTGCCGGTATTCGGCGCGGTGGGCGCCTTCGCCGTGATCGACAACGGTCCGGTCGCACCGCTGGACGTCAAGACGGTGGTGGATGACCTCGCCCTGCCCACGGTGGCGGACAACAGCGTCGACACCTTCTGGCGCGAAGAGCGCATCCAGAGCGGCGACAGCCTGGGCAGTCTGCTGACCCGCATGGGCGTGACCGACCCGGCTGCGCTGACCTACCTGCGCAACCAGAGCGAACTCAAGGGTCTGCAACAGCTCCGCACCGGTCGCACCGTCGAAGCGCAGACCAATTCCGACGGCGAACTGCTCGGCCTGCAATACCTCGACGCCGACGGCAAGCTGATCCAAGTGAAGGCCACCGCCGACGGCTACACCGTCAGCAAGCAGGACGCGCAACTGTCGGTCGGCATCGCCATGCGCGCCGGCACCATCAAGAGCTCGCTGTTCGCCGCCACAGACGACGCCAACCTGCCGGAAAGCATCTCCTCCGATCTGGCCGACATGTTCGACAGCGAGATCAACTTCCGCAAGAGCCTGCGTCGCGGCGACCGCTTCAAGGTCATCTTCGAGACCTACTCCTGGAACGGACAACCGGTGAAGACCGGCCGCCTGCTGGCCGCCGAGTTCATCAACGCCGGCAAGACCTACCGCGCGATCGCCTTCACAGATTCCAGCGGCCACACCAACTACTACTCGCCGGACGGCCACAGCCTGCGCCAGGCTTTCATGCGTTCGCCGCTGCCGTTCACCCGCGTGACCTCCGGCTTCGCGATGCGCCTGCATCCGATTCTCGGCCTGTGGAAGCAACACAAGGGTGTGGACTTCGGCGCCCCGATCGGCACCCCGGTGCGCGTGACCGCTGACGGTGTAGTGTCCTTCGTCGGCACCAAGACCGGTTACGGCAACGTGGTCGAAGTGAAGCACTTCGGCGACTACAGTACGCTGTATGGTCACCTGTCCGCCTTCGGCCCGATCAAGGTCGGTACCAAGGTGTCGCAGGGCGACCTGATCGCCTACACCGGCATGAGCGGCTGGGCCACCGGCCCGCACCTGCACTACGAATTCCGCATCAAGAACGAGCCGCGCGACCCGATGTCCGAAGTCGTGCCGGTGGCCATGCCGATGGACGCCAAGCTGCTGCCCGCCTTCAAGGCGCAGGCTGCGCAATACCTGGCCAAGTTCGACCTGATGCAGAACGCACGTGACGTTGCGCTCGACTGAGCGTGAGCGCCGCTTTCACCGCTAGACCGACATCAGCCCGCTACCTGATCGGGCTGATGTCGGGGACCAGCCTTGATGGCGTCGATGCCGTCATCGCCCGCTTCGATCCCCAGCCCGAACTCGTCGCCAGCCACTATCTGCCGATGCCTGTGGCACTACGCGGCAGCCTGCTGACGCTCAACGCGGCGTCTCAGGATGAGCTGCACGAAGCGAATCTGGCCGCCAATGCCCTCGCACAGCTCTATGCCGAAGCTGTCACCGCCTTGCTATCCAAGGCAGGCCTGACCGCCGCCGACGTGATTGCGATCGGCAACCACGGCCAGACTGTCCGCCACCGGCCGGATTGCGGCTATACCGTACAGCTCGGCAACTCCGCGCTACTGGCGGAACTGACCGGCATTCCGGTGATTGCCGACTTCCGCAGCCGTGACGTGGCTGCAGGCGGGCAGGGCGCACCGTTGGTGCCGGCCTTCCATCGGGCCTTGTTCGCCCGCCCGGATACCGGTGTTGCCGTGCTCAACCTGGGTGGCATCGCCAATCTGACCTGGTTGTCGCGCGATGGTCAGGTGCTCGGTTTCGATACCGGTCCCGGCAACGTGCTGCTCGACCTCTGGTGCGAGCGTTACACCGGCGAGCCCTACGACCGTGACGGACAGCTCGCCGCCGCCGGCCAGATGAATCAGACCCTGCTGGCAGCCATGCTGGCCGAACCCTTCTTCGCCGCCCCGCCGCCCAAGAGCACCGGCCGCGACTTGTTCAACGCGGCCTGGCTCGCGCGCGTCCCCACCGCCGGCCTCGCCAGCGCGGATGTGCAGGCGACGCTGGCCACGCTGACCAGCCAGACCTGTGCAGATGCGCTGAAGCGGCATTGCCCCGATACCAGCCGCCTCTATGTTTGCGGTGGTGGTGCCCGCAATCCTGTACTGATGACCGGCTTGCAACAGAACCTGCCGGGCTGGTCCGTGGAAACGACGGATGCGCTGGGTGTCCCCGCCGACTGGTTGGAGGCCTTCGCCTTTGCCTGGCTGGCTTGGCGCTTCCTCAACGGCCAATCCGCCAACCTGCCGGTGGTGACCGGCGCGAAGGGCGAGCGGATATTGGGTTGCTACTATCCGGTTTGAATGAGGTACACCAAAGCAAACGGCCCGCATCTGCGGGCCGTTTGCTTTGGACTGAGTCGGATCACCTCGAGTGATCCGACAGCGAGCCGGTGCTGATTTTTGTCTCCCGCCGGCGGGCGGGAGCTGGAGGGTGGGAAAGTCTCGGGGGAGCTGCGGATGGGTTGTCGTCGGTCAAACCAGCAAAGCTTGCTTTGCGCCCTGAGACTGAGATGTTTCCCTCCGCCGCTCGCAGATCAGGCGGAGAAGGACGAACCGCAGCCCCAGGTCGACGTCTCGTTCGGGTTCTTGATCACGAACTGCGACCCTTCCAGCCCTTCGGT
>CBIHQA010000336.1:0-4974 GCA_966211475.1 uncultured Neisseriales bacterium | reverse complement strand
GGAACTGCTCGCGCGTCTGCGCGTGGACAAGGGCGATGAGCTGCATGCGCTGGAACGCGATATCCAGGCCAAGCGGCTCCAGGCGGACCGCCGGCTGGCGCATCTCTACCGGCTGAGCGAAGGCGATCCCCGCATCACCGCCAAGCTGGATGCCATCAGCCGCATCCTGGTCGAGTATCGGCGGGTGCGAGAAGAGCAGATCCGTCAGTTGTACGCCGGCCAGGTGACAGAAGCCCGCCGCCTGGGCCTGGGTGAACAGCGGGTGCGCTTCGACCGGATGCGGGACATCGCGCTGGAACTGGATGCCGTGGCGCAGAAGCAGGTGCAGCAGCGCTTTGCCGACAACGAGCGGCGGCTGAGGCTGTTGCTGGCGGTGTTCATCGGGCTGGCGGCGCTGGCGCTGATGGTCGGGGTGAGCATCGCCCTGCTGTTGAACCGGGTGATCGCTGGCCCGCTGACCGAGCTGACCGGCCGGGCTGAGCGGCTGGCAAGCGGCGAACTGGACAGCGACTTGCCGGACAAGGTCGAAGTGGACCGGGACGACGAGATCGGCATTTTCACTGAACAGTTCAACCGCATGTCCCTCTATCTGAAGGACAAGGCGCTGCTCGCCACGCGGATTGCCGAAGGCGACCTGACCGTCGCCGTCACGCCGGGGTCGAAGGCCGACGTATTGGGGCATGCCCTGCACGACATGACCGAGGGGCTGCGCGACATGGCGGACATCGCCCGGCGCATCGCGGCCGGCGATCTGGCCATGTCGGTACGACGGCGTTCCGAGCGTGACGTGCTGGGCCAGGCCTTTGCCGACATGGTGGACGACCTGCGCCGGATCAACCGCGAGATCCGCGAGGGGGTGGCTGTGCTGACGGTCTCCGCCACCGACATCCTCAGCAGTACGGCGCGCGTTTCCCACAGCGCGGCCCGGACCAGTGCCGCCGTGGTGGAGACCACCACCACCGCCGCCCAGGTCCGACAGACCTCGGAAACCTCGGCCCTGCAGGCGAAGGGCCTGTCGCAGGGGGCCCGGCAGGTGACGGACGTGTCGGAAAGCGGCCGGGCGGCGGTGGAGCAGTCCATTGAAGGCATGCGCCGCATCCACAATCGCATGGGCGAGGTGGTGGATGCGGTGGTGCAGCTGTCCGGCCAGTCGCTGACGATTGCCGAGATCATCTCCACGGTCGGCGACCTGGCGGAGCAGTCCAACCTGCTGGCGCTGAACGCCTCCATCGAGGCGGCCAAGGCCGGCGAGCAGGGCAAGGGTTTCGCGGTGGTGGCGCAAGAGGTCAAGGCGTTGGCGGCACAGTCCCGCGATGCGACGGCGCAAGTACGTCGCATCCTGAGCGAGGTTCAGAAGGCGACACAGGGCACGGTCAGCGTGGTGCAGGAGGGCAGTGCCGCGGTCGAACAGGGTTTGGCGCAGTCTCAGCAGGCCGGCGAGACGATCCGGCTGCTATCCGACCGCGTCAACGAGGGCGCGCAGGCGGCGGTGCAGATCGGTGCCTCCGCCCAGCAGCAAATGGCGGGCATGGATCAGCTGGTGCTTGCGATGGAGAACATCCGCGATGCCAGCACGGAAAACCTGCAGAGCGCCAAGCAAGGTGAACAGGCCGCCCAGCGGCTGCATGAACTCGGTCAGCGGCTGAAGCGGCTGGTGGAGCGTTATCGGGTTTCCCTGGACGAAGCCGGCTGAATCGCCGGTCGACACTGCAGGGATAGGCTATAAGCATAAGGGGGCCAGCAGCCGGTGCTGGCGGCAGGACTGACAATCCGGCCGGCGTAATGGCCGGGCGGCGACTTCTCCGATGTGAGTGGTTGGCTTTGCCAATCGTTGCACCTTCATCGGTGCAGCGATTGGCAGCGCAGACTGCTGGCCCGCAGGGAGCAAGAGCGATGGCGTCACGAAGCGGCAAGCACCACCCCGGATCGGCGGCCCGCCTGTGCAGCGGGGCTGCCGTGGTGTGCATGGCGTTCGGCTTGGCCGGCGTGGCGGCAGCCGACGAGACGCCCGCCGAGCTGTCGCAATTGTCACTGGAGGAGCTGGGCAATATCGAGATTTCCTCCGTCTCCCGCCGGCCTGAATCGCTGGCCGATGCGCCGGCCGCCATTTTCGTGCTGACCCGCGAAGATATCCGCCGCTCCGGCGCCACCAGCCTACCCGAGGTGCTGCGGCTGGTGCCCAATCTGGAAGTCGCCCAGCGCAACAGCAGCACCTACGGAATCTCCGCCCGCGGCTTCAACATCAGCAACGCCAACAAGCTGCTGGTGCTGATCGATGGCCGCACCGTCTACACCCCACTGCACGCCGGGGTGTTCTGGGACGCCCAGGACGTGATGCTCGAAGACATCGAGCGCATCGAGGTGATCAGCGGGCCGGGTGGCGCGCTGTGGGGCAGCAATGCGGTCAACGGGGTGATCAACATCACGACCCGATCCTCCGCCGACACGCAGGGAACACTGGTGACCCTGGGGAGCGGCAATGCCGAGAGCGGCGCTGGCGTGCGCTACGGCGGCAAACTGGGCGAGGACGGCAGCTTCCGCCTCTACGCCAAGGGCTTCCGCCGCGACGACACCAAAACCGCAATCGGCGCCAGCGTGCACGATGCCTGGAACCGCAGCCAGGCAGGCTTCCGCGCCGACTGGGGAAAACCCGGCGATGGCATCACACTGCAAGGCGACGTCTACGACGGGGCCAGCGAGCAGGCCACCGCACCGGATTCATGGATATCTGGCGGCAACCTGCTGGCTCGCTGGACCCGGGCGCTGGAAGACGGTGCTTCGGTGCAGGTGCAGGCCTACTACGACCGGACCAAGCGCGAAGTCCCCGGTCTGTCAGGTTTCGGCGAGGTACGCGATACCTACGACATCGACGTGCAGCATCACTTCCGATGGGGTGAGCGGCACGACATCGTCTGGGGCGGCGGCTACCGGTCGTCCCGCGATACGTTCACCAACGGTTTCTTCATCAGCTTCCAGCCCGATCACGAGAACCTGAAGTACGCCAACTTGTTCGGGCAGGACACTATCACCTTGCGTGACGACCTGAAGCTGACCGTCGGCGCCAAGTTCGAGCACAACAGCTACACCGGCTGGGAGAGCCAGCCCAATGTGCGGCTAGCCTGGAAGCCGAATGATCATTCGCTGCTGTGGGGTGCCGTCTCTCGAGCAGTGCGGACGCCGTCGCGGGTGGACCGCGATTTCTTCATCACCAACTTCCCGGCGTTCCCGCTGCGGGGCGGGCCGGACTTCGTGTCCTAAAAACTCACCGCCTACGAGATCGGCTACCGGGCGCAGCCCACCCCGGCGCTGTCCTACTCGGTTTCCGCCTTCTACAACGACTATCACCGCTTGCGCACCGTGGAGACCCTGCCAGGCGGCGCGATGGTGATCGCCAACAACATGGCCGGCCACACTAACGGGATCGAGACCTGGGGCAGCTACCGGGTGAACGACCGCTGGCGTCTGTCAGCCGGCTACAGCTACCTGAAGAAGCGGCTGCACCTGGAGGAAGGCAGTACCGACACCAGCAGCATCGCCGGGGCGAATGCCGACCCAGGACACCAGTTCATGCTGCGGTCGAGCTGGGACCTGCCGCACCAGTGGGAGCTCGACATCGGGCTACGTGCGGTCAGCGGCCTGCCATCGGCCAACGTGCCGCGCTACGTGGCGGTGGATGCGCGCATCGGCTGGCACCTCAACAAGACGACGACGCTGTCGCTGACCGGCACCAACCTGGCCGACGACCGCCACCTGGAATCCAGCGGCTCCAGCAGCAACCCCGCCAGTGCGTTGAGGCCGGCCTGGTTCCTCAAACTGGACTGGACGCCATGATGCCGCGCCCGTCCTTCCCGTTGACTGCCTTCGCGCGACGACTAGCACTGCCGGTCTTGCTGGCGGCGCTCGCCATGCAGGCTGCCGTTGCGGAGCCGACCGAATACGCGATCAAGGCAGCCTACCTCTACAAGTTCGGTGCCTATGTCGAATGGCCCGGCACTGCCTTTACCGCTCCCACCACCGCGCTGACCCTGTGCGTGGTGGGGGATGACCCCTTCGGCCCCGCGCTCGATGAAGCCGTCAACGGCCAGCGAGTCGGCGGCCGGCCGGTGGTGGTGCGCCGGCTCAAGGCGCTAGCGCACGGTGCGGGCTGCCACATCGCCTACGTCGGCATCGCCGAGCCGCAACGGGCGCAGCAGACCCTGGAACTGGCGCGCGGCGACAACGTCCTGACCGTGACGGACGCCAAGGGCGGCGGTGTGCCGGGGGTGATCCAGTTCGTGATCAAGGACAACCGGGTGCGCTTCGACATCGATGCCGATGCCGCCGCGCAAAGCGGGCTGACCGTCAGCTCCAAGCTGTTGAGCCTGGCGCTCAACGTGAAGAAGTAACGCCCGGATACGGGCAGAACAAAGAGGGTTCGAGGCTGACCATGCGATGGCTTGTCGACATTCCGATCCGCCGCAAGCTGATGCTGATCTCCATGCTCGCCACGGCGGTTGCGCTGTCGCTGGCCGGAATCCTCATCATGGCCTACGAGGTCTGGTCCTACCGCATCCAGAAGAGCCAGGAGGTGACGGTGCAGGCCGACATTCTGGCGGCCAGCGTCAGCGCCTCGCTGACCTTCAACGATGCGAAGACCGCCGAGGAATACCTGTCGGCCCTGCGCGCTAACCCAGACATCGCCGGCGCGGCCGTCTACACCGCGGACGGCACGCTGTTCGCCCGCTATGCCCGGGCAGGCTATGACGGAAAACCGCCGCAGCGACCCGAGCAGGCGGGGACCCGCTTCGATGGCGACGATCTGCTGGTGTTCTGGCCGGTCAAGGCGGACGGCGTGGCCGCCGGCACGGTTTTCCTGCGTCTGAGCACCGAACCGTTGTCGCTACGGCTCGCGCGCTGCGGCGGCCTGATCCTGCTGGTGAGGGCGGGGTCGCTGCTGATCGTGCAGCCGCTGTCGTCCCGCATGCATGCGGTGAT
>CBIHQA010000335.1:0-4976 GCA_966211475.1 uncultured Neisseriales bacterium | reverse complement strand
GAAGGCCTCACCGTCTTCCGCGACCAGGAATTCAGCATGGACCTGGAATCCCGCACCGTGGAGCGCATCGACCAGGTCCGCACCCTGCGCACCGTGCAGTTCCCCGAAGACGCCGGCCCGATGGCCCACCCGGTGCGCCCCCAGTCTTACATGGAAATCAACAACTTCTACACCGTCACGGTGTACGAGAAGGGCGCCGAAGTCATCCGCATGCAGCACACCCTGCTGGGCGAGGAGAACTTCCAGAAGGGCATGGCGCTGTACTTCCAGCGCCATGACGGCCAGGCGGTCACCACCGACGATTTCGTCGCCGCCATGGCGGATGCCAGCGGCCAGGACCTGAGCCAGTTCAAGCGCTGGTACGAACAGGCCGGCACGCCGTTGCTGCAGGTCAGCGACCACTACGACGCCGACAGCAAGCGCTACACGCTGACCTTCCGCCAAAGCTGCCCGCCGACGCCGGACCAGCCGGAAAAGCAGCCTTTCCACATCCCGGTGAAGCTGGGTTTGCTGGATGCTGCCGGCAACGACCTGACGCTGAATCTGGAAGGCGGCGGGCTCGACGCGTGCACCAGCTGTGTGCTGTCGGTGAAGCAGGCGGAACAGTCCTTCACCTTCCTCGACGTGCCGGTCAAGCCGGTGCCGTCGCTGCTGCGCGGCTTCTCCGCTCCGGTGAAGCTAGACTTCCCCTACACCGACGAGCAGCTCACCTTCCTGCTCGCCCACGACAGCGACGAATTCAACCGCTGGGACGCCGGCCAGAAGCTGGCCGAGCGCACCCTGCTCAAGTTGATCGCCGACGTGCAGGGCCACCACTCGTTGCACGTGCCGGACAGCTTCATCGAAGCCTTCCGCGCGGTGCTCAACCACCCGACGCTAGACCCGGCACTGGCCGCGCAGGCTCTGAGCCTGCCGTCCGAGCTATGGCTGGCCGAGCAGATGACGGTGGCCGACCCGGACGCCATCTTCACCGCCCGCGAATGGCTGGTCAGGACGTTGGCACAGCGCCTGCACGCCGACTGGGCGCATCACTACGAGCGGCTGGAGCAGGACCGCTACGAATGGAGCGGCCCGGCCGCCGCCAAGCGTGCGCTGCGCAACACCTGCCTCGCCTACCTCACCGCTCAGGGTGACGAAGCTGCGCTGCACCATGCGTATCGCCAGTACAAGGCCGCCAACAACATGACCGACCAGCTGGCGGCGCTGACGGCGCTGAACCGCCACGACCATTCGCTGCGCACCTTTGCGCTCACCACCTTTGCCGAGCAGTGGCAGGGCGAGCCGCTGGTGATGGACAAGTGGTTCGCGCTGCAGGCAGTGGCCCCGGTCAGCGACGCGCTGACGCAGATCGAAGTGCTGACCAAGCACCCAGCCTTCTCCTACACCAACCCGAACAAGGTGTACGCCCTGCTGCGCACCTTCGGCGCTGCCAATCCGAAGCACTTCCACGCGGCGGACGGCAGTGGCTACCGCTTCATGTCCGAACAGGTGCTGACGGTCGATAAGCTCAACCCGCAGGTCGCGGCACGGCTCGCCGGCACTTTCAACCGCTGGCGCAAGTACGACGCCGGCCGCCAGGCGCATGCCCGCGTTGAGCTGGAGCGGATCGCCGGAACGGCAGGGTTGTCGCGCGACGTGTACGAGATCGTCAGCAAGGCGTTGGCGGGGTGAGGCAGCGGAGACTGGTTATCGGTGTGCTGTTGGGGCTGACGGTCGCAACCTCAGGGACTGCCGCCTGCTTGAGCTACGAGCCGGCTGTCGTGGTGTTACGGGGGCACGTGGAGCGCAAGACGTTTCCCGGCGCCCCGAGCTTTGAAAGCATCGAATCGGGCGATCAGCCGGAAACGGGGTTCTACCTGGTGCCGGATAAGCCGCTGTGCGTCAAAGCTGGTAAAGGGGACTACGACGGCCCCGTGAGCGATGTTCGACTGGTGCAGCTTGTACTCGACAAGGCCGGGTACCAGCGGCTACGACCTCTGCTTGGCAAACAGGTCGAGTTGCGCGGATCGCTGTTCGGTGCAGTATCCGCGCATCACCACACGCCCGTGTTGCTGGACAAGGTGGCGCTGGAGGTTCCATAGGCCTGGTCGTATGCCGTGTCCTCCCTATGAGGCTCAAATTGCCTTTCGGCAAGGCCGTTACTTCAAATGCAGGAGCGGGTCATGCTCGCGACCATCCGTTCTTCAAAGAGAAAGTGGTCGCGGGCATGGCCCGCTCCTACATTGGGCTCCAGGCGCTGCCGGCCCAACCTTACTTGGCGTTTACCTGCGCGATGTTGAGGGGCATCCACGATCGCGAGCCCTGCAGGTCCCATGCCGACGCGACAGGCCCGTGAAGCGCTCATGTCATCCGGATGAAAACCGGTGCTTGCCACACTATGCTGACACCACTGTGAGATGAGGAGTCACGCGATGAAAACCGCTCTTCGCCTGGTGGGCTGGTTGGGTACGCTGGCCTTGTCCATGACGCTGTCGCCGGCCCGGGCCGACAACCTCCCGCTCGACAAGATCCACCTGCCGGTGGGCTTCCGCATCGAGTTGTTTGCCCGTGTCCCGCGTGCCAGGGAGATGACGCTGGGCGAGCACACCCTGTTCGTCGGCAGCAACGGCGACGCGGTCTACGCCATCCCGCTGGAAGGCGCCGAACCGGCGGGGCAGCCCAAGGCCGTCGCCAACGGCTTGCGGCAACCGGTCGGCGTCGCCTACCGCAGCGGTGCGCTGTATGTGTCCGCCGTCAGCCGCATCCTGCGTCTGCCGGACATCGAAACCCACCTCGACAACCCGCCGGTACCGCAGACTGTCCGCGACGACTTCCCCACCGACGGCCATCACGGCTGGAAATTCATCGCCTTCGGCCCGGATGGCTGGCTGTACGTGCCGGTCGGCGCACCCTGCAACATCTGCGAGCCAGACCCGCAGCGCTACGCCAACCTGCAACGCATCAGCCTGGACGGCAAGAAGCGCGAGGTGGTCGCCACCGGCATCCGCAACACCGTCGGCTTCGACTGGGCGCCGGCGGGTTCCGCCCGCCCGGGGTCGCTATGGTTCACCGACAACGGCCGGGACATGCTGGGCGACGATCTGCCGGCGGACGAACTCAACCGGGTCGACAAGCCCGGCCAGCACTTCGGCTACCCCTACTGCCACGGCGGCTACCTGGCCGACCCCGAATTCGGCGGTCGCAGGCTGTGTGGCGATTTCACGCCGCCCGCGCAAAAGCTCGGCCCGCACGTCGCCAGCCTGGGGATGCGCTTCTACACCGGCAACCAGTTCCCGGCCGAATACCGCAACCAGATCTTCATCGCCGAGCACGGTTCTTGGAACCGCAGCCAGAAGATCGGCTACCGCGTGAGCCTGGTGAAGCTGGACGGGCAGGGCAATGCGGTCAGCTACACGCCGTTCGCCGATGGCTGGCTGGACCGGGGCGAAGTCTGGGGACGCCCGGCCGACGTGCTGGTCCATAAGGACGGCTCGCTGCTGGTGTCGGACGATCAGGCCGGGGCGATCTACCGGATACGCTACGTCGGCAAATGACCTCCGCCATCCGTAGCCTGGACGCGCAGCGGCCGGGAATGTCGGTCTTGCAATTCCCCGACCGCTGCGCGGCCAGGCTACGGATCAACAAAAGTTGGCCCGGATCGTCCTTGGCGCCGTGCTGTTGTCTTTGCTAGTATCTTCCCGTGACCTTCATTCGAAGTGCGCCGTAAGCGTTTACGTCAATCAACGCGCCAACTTCCGCCGGCTGATGCCGGGGTAGTGTGCTTTCGCATACAGCGAAAGCAGGCGCCTTGACTGGTCGGCTTATGGAGCACGCATGAATTCGAATTCGTTTTCCTCCCCCCGTTTTCAGAAACTCCCCGCGCACTACGCCAAGGTCGTGATGCCGTTCTTCCTGTCAGTGCTGATGACATGCGTCGTATCGATGATCAGCACATGGCGGGGGTTGGGCTGGGCCGCTTGGACACTGCACGTATGGCTCGGCTCATGGGGTTTGTCGTGGCTGATTGCCTTTCCGGTGTTATTGCTGGTGCTGCCGGTCGTCCGTAAGTTGACCACCCTGGTGGTCAGGACGGCCTAGCGGTTCATCCGGCCGCTTGCCCGTTGACGGGACGGCGGCCGGTTCTGCTTAGGGAGATGTCACGCATGCAAGAACCAATCACAGTCCGCCCCGTGGAAGCAGGCGATTTCGAGGCGTGGAAGGTGCTGTGGGACAGCTACAACGCCTTCTACGGCCGATCCGGACCAACCGCGCTACCCGCCGATATCACCCGGATGACCTGGTCTCGATTCTTCGACGCCGATGAGCCTGTCCACGCACTGGTGGCGGAGGCCGACGGGCAGATTCTTGGCCTGGCTCACTACCTGTTCCATCGCAGCACCATCCAGATCGGCCCCAGCTGCTATCTACAGGATCTGTTCACGGTGGAAGCCGCGCGCGGCAAGGGCGTGGGGCGAGCACTGATCGAAGCGGTCTACCGGTGCGCCGAGGTCGCTGGCGCCAAGCGGGTGTACTGGCAAACCCACGAAAGCAACACTACTGCCATGCGCTTGTATGACCAGGTCGCCGAGCGCTCGGGGTTCATCGTTTATCGGAAGGCGACATGACATTGGATGCGATTCGCCCGGCAACGCCAGCAGACGTGGCCGCCATCACCGAACTGGTCAACCTGGCCTACCGTCCGCAGCCCGATTCCGCCGGCTGGACACATGAGTCCGGCCTGGTCGGTGGCGATCGGACCAACCTGGCGCAGGTCGCGGCCTTGCTGACGCGGCCGGATTCGGTGGTGCTGCTTGGCTTGCAGGGGCCGTTCGTGGTGGCCTGCGTCCATGTGGAGAAAGAAGGCCAGGACGCCATGATCGGCATGCTGGCGGTCGACCCCCGCTACCAGACTGGCGGGGTGGGCAAGCAGATGCTGGCCCAGGCCGAGGCGTATGCGACGGAACACTGCGGCGCGCTGCGGTTCCTGATGGCGGTGG
>CBIHQA010000334.1:0-4989 GCA_966211475.1 uncultured Neisseriales bacterium | reverse complement strand
CGCTGCGTGCCGACCGCTACGGGATCTGGGGGGCGAAGGCGACCGGGCACATCACGTCGAGCCTGAGCTGGTTTGCCGAGGGGCGCAACCTCGCGGACCGGAAGTACGCGGCCACGACAGGCGTGATCCGAGACGCCCGGGGAGCCGACAGCCCGCAGTTTCTGCCGGGCGAGGGACGGTCGTTCTATGCGGGATTGAATTTGCAATTCAACTGACCCCTGAGGCCCCGGCGGTCGTGAGGTCGCCGGGCGCCGCTGCGCCGCAGTGCGCCGCTTCAATGAACATGAGAACACAGAGCCTGCGCGTTGATGACGACCTGGGCGCTGGCCCCATCGCGTTCATGCAGGTGACCCCGGTGGTTGCTCGTTTGCCCTGCTTTGCACGCATGTCAGTCCAGGTATGCTGGGATGTCGGATCCAGGCGAGAGGGAAACGAAGATGTGGCGACGCAGCTGCGCCCTGGCATTCTTGGCGCTGATCACAAGCGGCCTCTCCCAAGCGCAGAGCCCCCCGGGAGACGCCAGACCGAGGCCGGAAAGCACGACCGTGACGGCGGTTCGGCCAAACGAAGTGCCCGTCCCTCGCGTGTTGCCTCCTTGCGCCCCTGGCAAATGTCCGTTTCAGAACGAGAAGGTGACCGTGATCGCGACGAAGAGCGCGATCAGCCTGGCTCTGCTTGAAGTCAAGGAAGAGTTCGAGGCAGCCACCGGGGCACAGCTCGAGATCGTGCGGCTGCCGGGCGTTGAACACTTCCCCACCATCATCTCCGACATGACGAATCGCGTCGGCAAATACGACGCTTCGATTGCCGCAGGCTGGTGGCTCGGTGACATGGTGGCGGGCGGCCACCTGCTGAGTTACGACAAGTTCTACGACGATCCTCGTTTCCCGAAATGGAACATCGACGATGTGCTGCCGGGGCCTCGCAGCTTGCTGTCGTACGGCGGAAGGAAATACATGGTCGCGTACGATCACGACGGCCAAGTGATGTACTACCGGCGCGATCTTTTGAACGATCCGAGGCACCAGGCGGCTTTCAGGCAACGGTACGGATACGCGCTTGAGGTGCCGCAAACCTGGGCCCGCTTCCGAGACGCCGTCGAGTATTTCAACGGACAGGACCTCAACGGGGACGGGACACCCGATCACGGCATCGTGCTTGCGTTGAAGCCGGGCAGCCAGGGCATGTTCAACTACATGTCCCTGTCTGCGTCGTTCGTGATCGGGCCCGGCAATGAACGGCTGTATTGGTTCGACCCGCAAACGATGAAACCGCTGGTGGAAAGCCCCGGTCATCTGCGCGCCCTGGAGTTGTTCGTCGATCTGGTGAAAATGGGGCCGCGAGAAATGCTGACCTGGGACCACGGCCGCGGCTGGGACCATTTTCTCTCCGGCCGAGCCGCCTTCGCATTGACGTGGGGAGACCTCGGTGCCCTGGCTCAACAACCGGGCAGCCGCGTCAAGGGCAAGACTGGTGCCGCCCAGATGCCAGGTACCCACGAGTACTACGACATCTCCCGAGGGAAATGGGTCAAGACCGAAGCCATCAACCGCGTCGGCAACACGACGGGCGCCTCCTGGGCCGGCGTGATCTCCAAGTATTCCAAGGCGCCGGAAGCGACGTACTTTTTGTTGGCTTTGCTGGCTTCTCGGGAGAAGTCGCTGATATATGCCGCGCGCGGCTGGGACGGCATCGATCCCGGGCGCAAATTCCAGTTCCTGCCGCCTGAGGGCACGGGTACCGTGGACACCTATCTCGCCACCGGCTGGGACGAGGCGGACGCGCGCGACTACTTGAACGCCTTTCAGCGCACCTTCAGCGACAAGCAGCAGTTTCCCTACCTTCGCATACCGGGAACCTACAGCTATTGGCTGGCACTCGATCTGCATCTGGTCGAATCGGCAAGCGGACAACTGAGTCCGGCCGACGCGCTCAAGGCCACGTCAGTTGATTTCGAAGAGATCACGGCGCGTCTCGGGCGCGAGCGCCAGCGCGAGGCGTATCGGACTTCCTTGGGGCGATGAGGATCCGCATGCGCCGAGCCTTGAGGGTCATGGCGCCCGGGATTGGCGCCAAGCTCACCATCGGATTCGGCGTCCTCACCGGCCTGACCTTCCTTGTCGTGGCCCTGGCCGTCTTGGCCGGCCACGATGCCACGCGCGACATCGAGGTGACCGAAGCGGTGCGCGCGCCAGCTTCGCTCGCTTCAGCGCGGGCGCAAGAGGCGCTGCTGCGCATGCAATTGCACCTTCGCGGCTACCTCGTGCTCTCGGACGGAGAAGATATCAATCAGTACCATGTCGCGCGACAGGCGTTCGAGGCGTCGCTCTCTTCATTGCAAAAACTGGCCGGCGGATGGGGCGGCGACGACCGCCGCCGCTTGCAAGCCCTGACCGAAGCCTACGCGCGCTGGGAGCGTTTGCCGCTTCAACTGTTCAGGTTGCACGAAGACACGCTGCGCAACCGGCCCGCCTTGCGTCTGTCTCGCGTCGATGTGCAAGCCCGCCGTGTGAAGGTCATGACCGAGACCGAAATGATGATCCAGCTGCAGAAAGCTCGTGCAACGGACGAATGGAATCGTGAAACGCTGGCGTTGATGTTCGCTTTCCAGAGCTCATTCGATGTGCTGGCGACCAACCTGATGGCGTTCGGCGCATCTGGCGAAAGCAACTTCAAGCTCAACTACAGCCCGCAGCTGGTCGCCAATGCCGCCGTCTGGGACGCACTGGATGCGCGCCGGGCATCGCTGACCCCGGGGCAGCGCGAGCATCTGGACCGGATCGCCGCCGGGCGCCTCGAGCTGACGGAACTGGCCTTGCAGATTCGTGCGGTCCTCGATGGTGACCACGCCTACGAAGATCTCTATCTTTATCGTACCGAGGTCGTGCCCCAGGCGGCTGCAATGGTTCAGCTGCTGGAGCAGCTGACGGCGCGACAACAAGAGCAGCTGCAGGTCGACCTGGCGAGAGCCAAGGAAAGCTTGGCACACTCGCAATCGCGAACGATTGGCGGCGGCCTGCTTGCGATCTCCCTGGGGATAGCGATGGCGTTCTTGCTTCGCCGCAGCATCGTGGGACCGGTGCAGCGGCTGACCCACGTCGCCGGAACGATCGCAGCGGGCGATCTGATGGCACGCGCGGATCCTGAATCGCAGGACGAAATCGGCATGCTGGCAGCCAGCTTCAACACCATGACGACGCGTCTGGCGAAAACCATCACCAATCTGGAGGTGGCAAAGAGTTCTGCCGAGGCCGCCAACCAAGCGAAGAGCGCCTTCCTTGCCAGCATGAGCCATGAACTGCGCACCCCGCTGAACGCGATTCTTGGTTACGCACAGATCCTGCGGCTCCGAAGCAACCTGAACGAGCGCGATGTCGCTGCCGTCGTGACGGTACAACGCAGCGGAGAACATCTCTTGCTCCTCATCAATGACATACTCGACCTGGCTCGCATCGAGGCGGGCAAGGTGGAGTTGTTCCCGGAGACCATGGACGTTGCGGCTCTGCTAAGCAACGTGACCGACATCATCTGGGTCGAGGCGAAGCGCCGCGAGCTGGCTTTTGACCATCACGTTACCGGAAGCCTGCCCCCGGCCGTGACTGCTGATGAAAAACGCCTGAGACAGGTGTTGCTCAACTTGCTCAACAACGCCGTGAAGTTCACCCGGCAAGGCCGGGTGGCATTGCGCGTGACCGTCCTCGAGACCGCAGAGGCGCACGTTCGCTTGCGCTTCGAAGTCGAAGACACCGGCATCGGCATTCGGGCCGACCAGCTCGAACGCATCTTCCGCCCGTTCGAGCAAGCCAGCGACGTGCAGCGGCGCTTCGGTGGCACGGGCCTGGGTCTTGCCATCAGTCGACAGCTCGTCATGCTGATGGGGAGTGACATTCATGTTGAAAGCGACGTGGGCGTCGGCAGTCGATTCTGGTTCGACCTCAACCTGCCGACTTCACCTGATCGAGTCTCCGACAAGAAGTCCTTCATAGAAGACATCACCGGCTATCAAGGCGGGCGGCGCAAGGTGCTGATCGTCGATGACGTTCAGGCCAATCGAGCACCGATGGTGGACTACCTCGGTCACCTGGGATTCCAAATGCTGGAGGCTGACAGCGGAGATGCAGGCGTGCATTGCGTTCAGACAGCGTTGCCGGACCTCGTGCTGATGGACACTGTGATGCCCGTGATGGACGGCATGGAAGCGATCCGTCGGATAAGAGCGATCGAGCGTTTCCGTGATCTGCCCATCATCGTCGTATCTGCCAACGCATCGGTTGCCGACCGGGAGGCGAGTCTGGCCGCGGGAGCCAATGCCTTTCTGCCAAAACCGATCAGCTTCGAGCGACTGCTCCCCGAGATGGCACGCCTGCTCAGGCTCACCTGGACACAGCGGGTGTCGGATGAATCGGTGGCACAAGTCCCCATCGAATCGCCCATGGTGCCGCCTCCCGCTGATCAGATGGAAGTCCTGCTTCGCCTCGCTCGAATCGGTAATATGCGCAGCATTCAAGCACAAGCCGAGCACCTGCAGTCCCTCGACGCGCGCCACGGCCCGCTGGCCGCTCGCTTGATTGAACTGGCCCAGAGATTCGAGTCCGCTGCCATCGTGGAACTTTTGAAATCGCTCCAAGAGGGTTCGGTGAGCGAAGGTGCAAACGTTCGGTAGACGTTGAGCACGCATCCGTTCCAGTCGTCGGTTACGAGCGCCCCACCGTGGCCGTCTCTTCGCCAGTGCGCACGCCCCTGCAGCTTCAGCCGCCCCCCACAGCCTAGGAACATCGCTGGCAAGTCGGCAGCCGGCCCGGCTGCAGCGCTTCAGGAGTCATCGATGCGGTTCTCCGCATCTTGCGGCTGCGCATAGCGCCACCGCACGGGCGTTTCGCGCACCATCGTTCTTCGGCCTCAACCGCAAGTTCACCCCGCTCGGTGCGACTCGGCCGGACGTGGGTCCTGAACGGATCGCGATGACTGAAGCCGTGATCGCTCAAGTCT
>CBIHQA010000333.1:0-4990 GCA_966211475.1 uncultured Neisseriales bacterium | reverse complement strand
GCATGTGCTGGGCGATCAGGATGGCGGGGCTGCGCTCCGGCATCGGCACCAGGAACTCGCGCAACGCTTCGGTGCCCCCAGTGGAAGCACCCACGATGATCAGCCGCTCGGTCTGAACCGGCTTGGCCCGCACGCTGGGCAGAATGCTGTCGGCAGACAGCCGCGGAGGGATATCCAAGACCAGTCCTTCAGATACGCGAGGGTGGAGCGACGACGGCATTCGGTTCTTTCAGCTTGTAGACGGTCTTGCCGCAAGAGGTATACAGATCTGACACATGGGACAGGTGTTCGGAATGGCCAACGAACAGCAGACCGTCCTTGCGCAGCAGCGGCAGGAACTTCTCCAGGATACGGCGCTGCGTCGGCTTGTCGAAATAGATCATCACGTTGCGGCAGAAAATCGCGTCGAACGGCCCCCGGATGGGCCAGCTGTTGTCCAGCAGGTTGATCTGGCGGTACACCATCATCGCCTGCAGCTCCGGCCGGACCCGGAACTGCCCCTCGTGCTCGCCGGTGCCCCGCGTGAAATAGCGTCGCACCTTGTCGGCAGGCAACTTGTCGACCTTGTCCGCACCGTACCAGCCGTCGCGCGCCTTGGCCAGTACATTGGTATCCAGGTCGGATGCCAGGATGCGGGCGGGCGGATTGGTGGTCTGGTACAGGTCCATGATGGTCATGGCGATCGAGTATGGCTCTTCGCCGGTGCTGGAGGCGCAGCTCCACAGGTTGAGCTGGTGGCCGTCCTTATTGGTCCGAGCCAGATGATCGCGCAGGATATCGAAGTGATGCGATTCGCGAAAGAAGGCCGTCAGGTTGGTCGTCAGCGCGTTGGTGAACTCCTCCCACTCCGGAGTGCGGGGGTTCTTTTCCAGCATGTCCAGGTATTCGCGGAAGCTGCCGAAACCGTGCTGGCGCAGCCGGCGCGCCAGGCGGCTGTAGACCATCTGCTTCTTGCTCTCGGTGAGCGCGATGCCGGCCCGTCGGTAGATGATGCGGCGGACCTGTTCGAAATCCTGATCGGTGAAGTGGAACTCGCGATTCAACTCGCCGAAACTCATGTTGCCCTCACCCTGTTTGTTGGCATGTCCATCCCATCATAGCCGCCCGTTTGCGCTTGAGCGCAGGGTGGCTTGGTATAATCGCTGCACTCCTCCCCATTCTACCCGCCCCCATGCCCGCTATCCGGCTGCTGCCCGACCACCTGATCAACCAGATCGCCGCTGGCGAGGTGGTGGAGCGCCCGGCCTCCGCGCTGAAAGAGCTGCTCGAGAACAGCCTGGATGCCGGCGCAAGCGACGTGCAGGTGCAACTGGAAGCCGGTGGCACCAAGCTGATCCGCGTGGCGGACGACGGCGGCGGTGTGGTGTGCGACGACCTGGCACTGGCGCTGCAACGCCACGCCACCAGCAAGATCCGCACGCTGGAAGACCTGGAACAGGTCGGCACGCTCGGCTTCCGCGGCGAAGGGCTGGCCAGCATCGCGGCCATCTCCCGGCTGGCGATCACCAGCCGCCACGCCGATGAACCGCACGCATGGAAGGTGGAAACCCAGAACGGCGAAATCTCCGCGCCGATGCCGGCCGCGCGCGACCGCGGGACGGTGGTCGAGGTGCGCGACCTGTACTACAACACACCCGCTCGCCGGAAATTCCTCAAGACCGAGGCCACCGAATATGGCCACTGCGAGGACATGTTAACGCGGGTGGCGCTGGCCTGGCCGCAGGTCGCCTTCAGGCTCACCCACAACGGCCGGGTGGCCTGGCGCCTGCCGGCCCAGGATGCCGCCAACCGGATCGCTGCCGTGCTGGGCGACGGCTTCCTCGACGAAGCACTGACCATCGATGCCGCCAACGGCAGCCTGCGGCTCGCGGGCATGGTCGGCAGCCCGACCCAGTCGCGCGCCGGGCGGGATGCGCAGTTCTTCTTCGTCAACGGCCGCTTCATTCGTGACAAGCTGGTCAGCCATGCGCTGCGCGAAGCCTATCGCGACGTGCTGCACCATGACCGGCACCCGGTGTATGCGCTGTTCTTCACCCTGCCGCCGGAACTGGTGGATGTGAACGTCCACCCGCAAAAGAGCGAGGTGAAGTTCCGCGACAGCGGTGCGGTGCACCGCTTGCTGCGTTCGACGGTGCAGCAGACGCTGGCCGGGACCATCGCTGGCGTCACGCAGACGGCAGGCATGGACGCGCCGGCCTGGAATCCGGTCGATCCACCGGCTTACAGCCAGCCGGGCCTGGCATCGCTCGGTGGCTCCTTTGCCAGCAGCCCGCGTCCGGGTAGCGCGCCGGGCCAGACCAGCTACCCGCGTTTCGAGCAGCGCAGCATGCCCTTGTCGGTGGGCGAAGGCAGCCTCGACTACCTGTCCGCGCTCAAGCCCAAGGACACGCCATTCATCAGTGCGCCCGCCCTACCAGCCGATGACGGCGATACGCCGCCGCTCGGCTTCGCCGTCGCCCAGATCCATGGCGTCTACGTGCTGGCACAGAACCGCCAGGGGCTGGTGGTGGTGGACATGCACGCCGCCCACGAACGCATCCTGTACGAAAAGCTGAAGACCGCGCTGGACAGCGAAACCCTCGCCTCCCAGCCACTGCTGATCCCCGCCACCTTCCACGCCACCGCGCTGGAAATCGCCACTGCGGAACAGCAGCATGCGGCGCTGGCGCGGCTCGGCTTCGAGCTGGCACCGGTTTCGCCCACCCACCTGGCGCTGCGCGCCGTGCCGGTGGCCTTGCAACAAGCCGACCCGGCCTCGCTGGCCCGCGCCATCCTGCACGACCTGGCCGAAGTCGGCGAAAGTGGTGCGCTGACCGCGCGGCGCAACGAACTGCTCGCCACCATGGCCTGCCACGGCGCCGTGCGCGCCAACCGCCATCTGACCGTGCCGGAGATGAACGCACTGCTGCGCGAAATGGAAGCGACCGAGCGCTCCAACCAGTGCAACCACGGCCGCCCGACCTGGTTCCAGCTCTCGATGGGCGAGCTGGACAAGTTGTTCATGCGGGGGCAGTGAGCCTGCACCCATGCACCTCGATACCAACTGCGTCGACATACCGGCCCCTCCGCAGGACCAGAACCAGCGGAGACGCGCATGACTGCCCTGCCTCCCGCCATCCTGCTGGCTGGCCCGACTGCCAGCGGCAAGACCGCCAGCGCGGTGCGACTGGTCGAGACTTTGCCAATCGAGCTGATCAGCGTCGATTCCGCACTGGTCTACCGCGACATGAACATCGGCACCGCCAAACCGGATGCCGAGACGCTAGCCCGCGCACCGCACCATCTGATCGACCTGATTCCGCCGACCGAGGCGTATTCGGCGGCGCAATTCCGCGCCGATGCGTTGCAGCTGATGCACGAGATCGTCGCCCGTGGCTGCATCCCGGTGCTGGTGGGCGGCACCATGCTCTACTACAAGGCGCTGCTCGACGGCCTGTCGGACCTGCCGGAGGCCGACCCCACGCTGCGCGCGCAACTCGATGAAGACGCCGCCCGCGAAGGGTGGCCCGCGCTGCACGCCCGCCTCGCCCTGCTGGACCCCGACACCGCTGCGCGACTCCAACCTGCCGACTCCCAGCGTATCCAGCGCGCGCTGGAAGTCTGCCTGCTGACCGGCGAACCGATGTCCGCCCTGCTCGCCCGACAGACCACCGAGCCCCTGCCCTTTCGGCTGCTGAAGCTTGCGTTGTTACCGGAGGATCGCAGCGGCCTGCACAAACGGATCGCCCTGCGCTTCGACCAGATGCTGGCCGACGGTCTGCTGGACGAGGTGCGCGACCTGCGCGCCCGTTATCCCTTGCATCTCGGCCTGCCCAGCATGCGCTGCGTCGGCTACCGGCAGGCCTGGGAGCATCTGGAAGGGGAATACGACCTTGCCACGCTGCGGGAGAAAGGCATCGCAGCGACCCGTCAGCTCGCCAAGCGCCAGCTGACCTGGCTGCGCGGCATGGAAGGCTGGACGGCGCTCGACTGCCTGTCGCCCGACCTCCCCCGCGAGGTGGAAGACGCCGTCCGGCGCGGCATCAGCTGACCGCCGGGACATGGCGCTCCAGCCAGCCCACCTCCTCGGGATGGTGCCCAAGTAGCGACCCGGCGGACCCGGCCTCTACCGGGCGGATAGCGCCAGCTTCAACCCCAGCATACCCAGTACGCCACTGGTGACCCGGTCGATGCTGGTCTTGCAGCGCAAATAGGTCTGCCGCGGTGAGGACGACGACAGCAACACCGCGACCAGCGCATACCAGCCGGTTTCCAGCAGGAAGATCGCCGGCAGCAGCACCCACGGCAGCGAGGCGGGTACTGTGCGGGGCAACAGCGCGGCGAAGATCACGCCATATTGCACCGCCGCCTTCGGGTTGCTCAGCATGGTACCCAGGGCCAGCAGGAAGGACCGGCGGCGCCGAACCGGCACCCCGCCATCCCCCGCCTGCATAAGCGGTTGCCGTGCCCCTCGCCAGACACGCACGGCGAGGTACATCAGGTACAGGCCGCCGACCAGTTTCAGCGCCACGTACAGCCATGGCACCGCTACGAGCAGGGTCTGTAGGCCCAGCAAGGCCAGGGCGGCCAGCAGCATCGCCCCCAGACCCATCCCCAAGGCAGCCGCCAGTCCGTGCCGCCGCGATGCCGACACCGCCGTCTGCGCCACCAGCACGAAGCTGGGGCCTGGGCTGATTACCCCGACCAGCAATACCGCCAGAATGCCCGCCACGATCCCGATCGAATCCATGCAACGCTCCCTTTGAACCGAATGAACTCGCACCGGCGAGCTGCCCCAGCGCGGCCGTCAGACAAACATCAACGGGACTTAGCCTAGTCCCCCGAACTGCCATGCAAAGAACACGGCAAGCCCGACCGCGATGGTCAGCAGTTGCTTGCGCGTCGCGGCACACACCGCCACAGCGACAATCGACGCCACCAGCTGCGGGTTGTGCCAGGTCAGCTCCAGCCCCGCGCCATGCGGCGCCAGGATCATCGGCACGATGATGGC
>CBIHQA010000332.1:0-5022 GCA_966211475.1 uncultured Neisseriales bacterium | reverse complement strand
ATTCTCAACAGTGAAACCGTACTGATCTACCCGGATACCGCGGAAAAGAACCGCCAGCACCAGGACCTGGTGATCCGTGGCTTCTTCCTGGAGAACGCCGACGCCAAGCAGGTGGCCACCACGCTGCAAAGTCTGCTCAAGATCAAAGACGTGACGGTCGATGAGCGGCTCAACGCGGTGATGGTGCGCGATACGCCGGACGCCATGGACGTGGCGCAAAAGCTGGTGGCCATGCAGGACCAGCCACAGCCCGAAGTGCTGCTCGATGTCGAAGTGCTGGAACTCAAGCGCAACAAACTGACGGAACTAGGAATCCAGATTCCCAAGCAGATCTCTTTGAAACCTCTACCGTCGAACAGCACCAATGGGCTGACCGGCGCCGACCTGCGGGGGCTCAACAGCAGCACGACCGGGGTGACGATGTCCAACGTCAACCTGAATCTTGACGATGAGGACGGCAGCGCGCGCCTGTTGGCCAACCCGAGTATCCGGGTTCGCAATCGCGAAAAGGCCAACATCCTGATCGGCGACAAGCTGCCGGTGATCACCACCACCACGACCACCAACAACGTGTCGGAGAACTTCCAGTATGTCGACGTGGGCCTCAAGCTCGACGTCGAACCGAACATCTATCTGAAGGACGATGTCGCGATCAAGATCGGCCTGGAAGTGAGCTCGGTGGTGAATACCATCAAGTCCTCCACCGGTTCGATCGGCTACCAGATTGGTACCCGTAACGCATCCACCGTGCTGCGGCTGCACGACGGCGAGACGCAACTACTCGCGGGTCTGATCAACCGCGAGGAGCGAACCAGCGCCAACCGGATTCCCGGCCTCGGGGATCTACCGGTGATCGGCCGCCTGTTCTCTTCTACTCATGATGAAACCAACAACACGGAGATCGTGCTATCCATCACGCCACATATCGTGCGCAATATCCGGCAGCCTTCCGCGGACAGCGAGCAATTCTGGATCGGCACCGAGGACCGGTTGTCCTCCACGCCGGTGCGATTGCCGGAAATGAATGCCACCGCGACAGACACGCCATCCAAGCCCCGTCAAAATTCGGCGGCAGCCATGGACTTCCCACAGCCCCCTGCAGGCAACCAGGCTGCACAGCAAGCCAGTGTCGCAACAACCACGGCCCAGCTGACAGCCCCTCCTTCAGCCAAACCCGGCGACATCGTTCCGGTAAAAATCGGCTTGCAATCGGACCAGCCCTTGCGAAGCCTATCCTTGCAACTGGTCTTCGACAGCAAGGCGTTCACGTTGGTCGACGTGGTCGAAGGTGACTACTTCCAGCAGCGAGGGGGTACCACCAGCCTCTCCCATTCGGTGGACCCAGCCACCGGCAAGGTTATGCTGGGCATCACACGAGCAGGCGCTGACGGTGTGGACGGCAACGGCAGCGTGGCCGAACTGCGCTTCCGCGCCTTGCCGGGCAAAGGGGGCGAATTCAAGGTGCAGTCGCTGTCACCGCTGGGCAACAACGGGCGGATCGCCGGACTCCCCCTGCCCGCCCCCGCCGTGGTGACGGTCGCGCCATGACGTTCCGGAAAGGAACGGGGTTCACCATCATCGAGTTGCTGGTCACCCTGGCCATCCTGGCCATCCTGGCAACCGCGGCATTCCCGCTCGCAGAAACCGCCCTCCGGCGCAGCAAGGAATCGGAACTGCGCGCCGCCCTGCGGCAGATTCGGACTGCGCTGGATGCCTACAAGCAAGCGGTGGATGAAGGGCACATCGTCAAGCAGGCGGACCAGAGCGGTTATCCGCGGACCCTAGATACCCTGGTCGATGGCGTGGTCGATGCGAAAGACCCGCAGGGCCGGCAGCTGTATTTCCTGCGGCGGATTCCGCGAGACCCCTTCTTTTCTGATCCGACAATAGCCGCTGACCAAACCTGGGCGACCCGCAGTTACCGCTCCCCACCGGATGCCCCTGCCGAAGGCGAAGATGTGTTCGACGTCTACTCCAAGGCCGCCGGCGTAGGCCTGAACGGCATTCCCTACCGGGAGTGGTGATGAAGCGGCGACCTTCTGGATTTACGCTGATCGAACTGCTAGTGGTGCTAGCCATCGTGGCGCTGCTGCTTTCCGTGGTGGCGCCGCGCTACATCCATAGCGTCGATCACGCCAAAGACGCCGTGCTGAAGGAAGACCTGGCGACGTTGCGCGACGCGATCGACAAGTACTACGGGGACCACGGCACCTATCCCGCCTCGCTTGCTCTGCTCGCCGAGCAACGTTATGTGCGGGCGGTGCCGGCCGACCCATTGACCCAACGCAACGATAGCTGGGTGGCAGTGCCGGCTCCGCCGCCACTGCAAGGCGTCATGGACGTGCATAGCGGAGCGGCCGGCGATGGGGCTGACGGGACGGCATATGCGAGCTGGTAAGCCGTACCCCCTGCAGCGTGGTTTCACCTACCTGGCGGTCTTGTTTCTGGTCGCCGTGGTCGGCCTGCTGACCGCCAAGACCGCGCTGTTGTGGTCGACGTTGGCGCGTCGCGAACGCGAACAGGAATTGCTGTTTGTCGGCGATCAATATCGCAAGGCGATCGCCCAGTATTACTGGAGCACACCCGGCGGCGACAAACACTACCCGCCCTCCCTGGACGCCCTGTTGCAGGACCCCCGCTTTCCGGGCGCACGCCGATACCTCCGAAAAGTCTACCGCGACCCGATTACCGATCTCCCCCAATGGGGAATCATCCGGGCGCCCGATGGCGGCATCATGGGCATTTACAGCATGGCATCGGGCGTTCCGCTCAAGCAAGCCGGGTTTCCTGAGAAATATAAAGACTTCAGTGGAAATGGCGACTATCCGTCTTGGAGGTTTGTCGCGTCTATCAATTGATGGGCGTGACTGATGACGGATTAGGCCACGTATAGCCAGCTTTGCCAGGTCGAGACGCACGTGAAATCGCTGACCCACAGCTGGTTCGGCCGCTCGGCGCGGAACTGCCGGTTGACCCGGTCCAGCGGGCATGGTGCCTTGGCATCACCGAGCGTGGTGCGCACGACCTTGCCGCGCATCACGCCGCGCAGACCCAGCTTGCGCATCAATCGCTCGACCGTGCAGCGGGCCACGGCAACGCCCTCGCGCGCCAGCTGCCGCCACACCTTGTCGGCGCCGTAGACCTACATGTTGGCCTGCCAGACGCGTGGAATCTGCGGCATCAGCAACTCGTCGTGTTTGGCCTGGGCACAGCGCTTGTGGGGCTGGCGCAGCAACGCTGCATGGCGCCAATACGCTGACGGGGCGCCCTGCAGAACCTTGCATAGCGGCTCGACCCCGAAGACATTGCGGTGCTTGTCGGTGAAGGCCTTCAAGACTTCAGTCGGCGGTCGAGCTCCGCCTGGGCGAAAAACGCACTGACCAGCTTCAGTATCTCGTTGGCCCGGCGCAGTTCCCTGACCTCGCGCCCCAACTCCTTGACCCGTTGGGCTTCGGTTGTGGTGACGCCTTCGCGCGTTCCTGCATCAACTGCGGCGCGCTTGACCCATTCGTTCAAGGTCTGCGGCACGCAGCCAATCTTGGGGGCAATGGATTCGATGGCTGCCCAAAGTGACGGGTACTCCCCGCGCTGCTCCTGCACCATCCTCACTGCGCGCTCGCGAACTTCAGGGGAAAACTTGACTGGTTTCTTCATGGCTCCATTCTCTCAAGCGTTGGAGCCTCCTCAAAACCCGGGGCGATTCATTTCGCATTGCATGCCCTGGGATCCAAACATTCTCACACCAATTATTGCTTTTTAAGTGGAGGGTAGATCCCGCATGAGTTTTTTGGCTTCATCAATGGAATCTTGAGTTACGCACTCACTGGAGATAACCTCATTCAAATAAAATCGAACCGTTTCTATCTCTTTGTCGCTAATACTGAAAAGCTTAGCTAATTCCAATGCAGCCTCAGCATCTCCTAGAGCATAGGATTTTTCAAACCACATTTTTGCACTTTTTATATCTCCCAACCGTCTATAAGTAATTCCTATATTCAATAAAGAGGTTTTGTTACCTGCAGAAATAGCCCTCATATCCCAAAAAATAGACAACTCCACATTGCGCTTAACACCAACTCCACTTTCATACATCTCCGCCAAACGCGACATCGCATCGCTATCACCAGCCTCGGCGGCCTGCTGAAAGAGTGAAAATGCAGTTAGATAATCTTCATTGTCATACGCCAAATCGGCCGCATCAAACACTTCACTGGAATTCATATCTTCCACCTGTGTAGAATTAGCGCTGCATTTCAAATGCTAGTCCAGTAAGACCTAGTCCAGTAACGACTGCAGCGCCACAAGGCTCAAAAACGACACACAGAATTGCAGCACCACCTCCAACTACGGTGCCACCGGCAATCCACCATTTTTTCGATGAAGACGGCGGCTCCATTGGCTCTGAATCCACAGCCGGGTGGGCTGGCGGTTGAGGCTGTGGAGGCAAAGCTGGAGGAGCAACAGGTAATGGCTCAGGCTTAACCTCGGGGGCACTGTTCACCTCACACTTGCTATTTTTATATTTATCCCAGTCGGCCGGTTTTGGTTTCTTCACCCATTTGCCAGTACTTTTTACCTTACATTCGATCTTATTAGGCTCCCCTAGCACCTCCCTGCAATGCTTATAGGGGCTATTGGTTCCAAGGCCGGATGAATTGCCAACCCCACCGTTTCCAGCTAGCCCCAATGGGTCAACGTCCATTAATGGGTCCCCCCCGATATAGGAATAGGTTGACCACAGCCCGCCCGCGAGCCCGATCGGATCGCTCTGCACATAGCGGCCCGTCGCCGGGTCGTAGTCACGGAAGGTGTTGTACGCCAGCCCGGTTTCCTTGTCCTGATACTGGCCCGGGAAGCGCAGATTCAGTTCAAAGCGGTTACCGTCGCCATCCGGGTCCTCTTCCACCGTGCCCGCACCGAACGGTTCCGCCGTCGGCGCATTGCGCCACACCGTGCGCCCTGCTTCGTCGGTTGCCAGCCGCGGCGTGCCCAACTGGTCCGGCCACAGGTAAGTCACTTGCG
>CBIHQA010000331.1:0-5029 GCA_966211475.1 uncultured Neisseriales bacterium | reverse complement strand
CCTTCTCGCCTCAAATGCTCACTGACGGGGGTTGCGGGAAAACATAGGATCTACGAGAGGGGCATTTTTGGAGAGGGCTGGGCCGTAGCCCGGATGCAGCGTAGCGAAATCCGGGAAGCAGGCAAAAACAACCACCAAACGAGCGTTAGCGAGGTCCCCCTATCCATAGGATGGTCTGGTCCACGTTCTTGGTGGCTCTGCCACCTAGGACTGGCCGACGCACCGTGGTGGCGGAGGGGGCAGGGTGCAATCAGGGATGCGACGATGCTTAACGGTCGCCTATATCAGCCCGGCTTTGCCGGGCGCCCACATACCGCCCAGCTACCCTCACCCGCGCCAACGAACGAGCATCAGCGAGGTTCCCCCATCCATGGGATGGGGGCGGAGGGGGCAGGGTGCAATCATGGGATGCGGCGATGCTTAGCGAACGCCCATATCAGCCCGGCTTTGCCGGGCGCCCGAGTGCCACCCAGTTACCCTTATCCGCGGCGCATCGACGTGAAGAAGTCGCCGTTGTTCTTGGTGCCCTTGATCTTGTCGAGCAGGAAGTCCATTGCTTCCAGGTCGTCCATCGGGTAGAGCAGCTTGCGCAGCACCCAGATCTTTTGCAGCTGGTCCTGTTGGATCAGCAGTTCTTCGCGGCGGGTGCCGGAGCGGTTGACGTTGATGGCGGGGTAGATCCGCTTTTCGGCCATGCGGCGATCCAGGTGGATCTCCATGTTGCCGGTGCCCTTGAACTCTTCGTAGATGACGTCGTCCATGCGGCTACCGGTGTCGATCAGCGCGGTGGCGATGATGGTCAGCGAGCCGCCTTCTTCGATGTTGCGGGCGGCGCCGAAGAAGCGCTTGGGCTTTTGCAGGGCGTTGGCGTCCACGCCACCGGTCAGCACCTTGCCGGAGGCCGGGATCACGGTGTTGTAGGCGCGGGCCAGACGGGTGATGGAGTCCAGCAGGATCACCACGTCCTTCTTGTGTTCGACCAGGCGCTTGGCCTTCTCGATCACCATTTCGGCGACCTGCACGTGACGGGTGGCGGGTTCGTCGAAGGTGGAGGCGACCACTTCACCGCGCACGGTGCGCGTCATTTCGGTCACTTCTTCCGGGCGCTCGTCGATCAGCAGCACGATCAGGATCACGTCCGGGTGGTTGGTGGCGAGCGCATGCGCAATGTGCTGCAGCATCACCGTCTTACCCGACTTCGGCGGGGCGACCAGCAGGCCGCGCTGGCCCTTGCCGATCGGTGCGACGATGTCGATCACCCGGCCGGTGGCGTTTTCTTCTGCCGACAGACCTTCGCGCTCCAGCTTCATCGGCTTGGTCGGATGAAGCGGGGTCAGGTTCTCGAACAGGATCTTGTGCTTGGCGTTTTCGGGCGGTTCGCTGTTGATGCGGTCCACCTTCACCAGCGCGAAGTAGCGCTCGCCGTCCTTCGGGGTGCGGATTTCACCCTCGATGGAGTCGCCAGTATGCAGGTTGAAGCGGCGGATCTGGCTGGGCGACACATAGATGTCGTCCGGGCCGGCGAGGTAGGAGGTGTCCGGGCTGCGCAGGAAGCCGAAGCCGTCGGGCAGCACTTCCAGCGTACCTTCGCCGAAAATGCTTTCCCCCTTCTTCGCCTGGTTCTTCAGCAGCGCGAAAATCAGGTCCTGCTTGCGGAGTCGGTTGGCGCCTTCAATTTCGTTGGCGTTGGCCATCTCCAGGAGTTCGGACACGTGCAGATGCTTGAGATCGGAAAGACGCATGGCTGTCGATTAGATTCCGTTAAGACGACGTAAGACGAATGGACCGTGTACGTTCGGAACGGTTGGCAAAAAAAGGAGAAGGGGAAGGATTGTTTTGGACAGGCCGCCCGAATAGGCGGCCCGTTGAGGAAACGCGCGGATGGTAGCGAGTTTTACAGGTTGCTGTCAATAAAGGCCGTCAGCTGCGACTTGGACAGCGCGCCGACCTTGGTTGCTACCACGTTGCCGCCCTTGAACAGCATCAGGGTCGGGATGCCGCGGATGCCGTATTTCGGCGGGGTGCCCTGGTTGTCGTCGATGTTGATCTTGGCGACCTTCAGGCGACCGGCGTAATCCTTGGCGACGTCGTCCAGGATCGGGGCGATCATCTTGCAGGGGCCGCACCATTCGGCCCAGAAGTCGAGCAGCACCGGCGTTTCGGCTTGCAGCACTTCGCCGGAGAAAGAATCGTCGGTCACATGGTGAATGTGTTCGCTCATGATTGGGATGTTCCTTGCTGATATGTCGGAATGGACAGTGGGTAAGCGGACGCGGCATGAGCGCGTCGCCATTTTGCGGGGTACCGTTCAATGCTAAACCAAAGCATGGTGCAAGTAAAAGTAGCAGCCTGGTTTTCCGGTTCGGCTGAGTGACCGCGACTGGAAAATTTCGCAACACCCATTGCCGCCGACCCGCTCCGATAAAGGAGAGCCGCCATGTGTCCGGCACGCAACGCCAGTGACGACGCGCCACAGCCGATCTCCATCGACGTTCTGCTGGAGAAGTACGCCCGCAATGGTGAGAAAACCCTGCGCGCGGTGCGCCGGCGTGTCGCCAAGGGGCTGGCCGCGGTGGAGGCCGCGCCCGACCGCGCACGGTATGCGGCCCGCTTCCTGTGGGCGATGGAGCATGGCTTCATCCCGGCGGGGCGCATCAACAGTGCGGCCGGTACGGTCTTGCGGGCGACGCTGATCAATTGTTTTGTCCAGCCGGTGGGGGATTCGATCCGCCATCGCGAGGGCGACCGGCCGGGTATCTACGATGCGCTGGGTGAGGCGGCCGAAACCATGCGGCTGGGCGGGGGTGTGGGATACAACTTCAGCCGCCTTCGACCGAGCGGGGCTTGGGTGGGCGGTACCGGCTCCCGCGCCAGCGGGCCGCTGTCTTATATGCAGGTGTTCGACCGCAGTTGCGAAACAGTGGAGTCCGCAGGCGCCCGGCGCGGTGCGCAGATGGCGGTGCTGAATGTCGAGCATCCGGACATTCTCGACTTCATCGCGGCAAAAGGGCAGGTCGGCGCCCTCAGCAACTTCAATGTGTCGGTCGGCGTGTCGGATGCCTTCATGAAGGCGGTGGTGGACGATGCCGCATTCGAATTGGTCCACCCGGCCGCGCCGTCGCCGGAATTGCGTGAGCAGGGCGTCCGGCAGCGTGAAGACGGGATGTGGGTTTATCGCACGGTCCAGGCGCGCGAGGTGTGGGACCGCATCATGCGGGCCACCTACGACACGGCCGAGCCGGGTGTGGTGTTCATCGATCGCATCAACCGCGACAACAATCTGGCCTATTGCGAATCCATTAACGCCACCAACCCCTGCGGCGAACAACCGCTGCCGGACTACGGTTGTTGTTGTCTGGGCAGCCTCGATCTCACCCGCTTTGTCCACCATCCCTTTGAGGCCGATGCCGAATTCGATCTGGAGGCGATGTCCGAAGTGGCCACGGTGGCGGTGCGGATGCTGGATAACGTGCTCGACGCCACACGTTGGCCGCTCGCGCAGCAACAGGAGGAAGCATGCGCAAAGCGCCGCCTCGGTCTGGGCATGACCGGGCTGGGCGACGCCCTCATCATGCTGGGCCTGCGTTACGACAGTGAAGCGGGGCGACAGCAGGCGGCGAAGATCGCGCAGCGGATTCGGGATGCCGCCTATGCGGCGTCCGTCGACCTGGCGTTGGAGCGGGGCGCCTTCCCCCGCTTCGACGCAGATGGCTATCTGCGCAGCGAATTCGTCCGTCGATTGCCGGCGGCGTTGCAGGCACGCATCCGCCAGCACGGGATACGCAATTCGCACCTGATCTCCATTGCGCCGACCGGCACGATTTCGCTCGCCTTTGCGGACAACGCGTCCAACGGCATCGAGCCTGCCTTCGCCTGGCGCTATCTGCGCAAGAAGCGCATGGCGGATGGTGGGCGACAGGAATACGAGGTGGAGGACCGCGCCTACCGGGTGTATCGCTCGCAGGGACGGAACGTCGCAGCATTGCCAGCGGCTTTTGTGAGTGCGCTGGAGATCGCAGCCATCGACCACATGCGGATGGTCGCGGCCGTAGCACCCTACGTGGATGCGGCCGTCTCCAAGACGGTAAACGTGGCAGAGGATTATCCCTTCGAGCAGTTCAAGGACTTGTATCTGGAGGCCTGGCGGGCGGGGCTGAAGGGCCTGACCAGCTACCGGCCGAACCCGGTGCGCGGCGCGGTGTTGTCGCTGCCGGAGCCGGAGGCCACGACCGCCACGGAAGCGCAGCCGGGCACGGTGACTTTGTCCGAGCAGGATCGGCGGATTGTGCTGCGCGAAACCCGCACGCCGGCGCTGGCCTCGCTGCGCTGGCCGTCACGCCCGGTATTGCCGGCCGGCGCGAATGGTTGGGTGAGCGATATGGTCGACACCCCGCATGGCGAATTCGCCGTGTTGGTGTCGGACCAGCAGGGCGTGCCGTTCGAGGCCTGGGTGCTGGGCGGGCAGCCGCCGCGCGGCCTGGATGCCATCGCCAAGACCTTGTCGATGGATATGCGCGCCGAAGACCGGGGCTGGCTGCGGGCCAAGCTGGCGCTGTTGTCTGCTGTAGGCGGCGATGCGCTGACGGTCAACATGCCGCCGTTGGGCAAGCCCCGCGTCCTGCCGAGCGCGACAGCGGCCTTTTCCGAGCTGGTGACTTGGCGCTGTCTGCAACTGCATGCGCTGGAGGCATCGGACGGAGAAGGAACGCCAGTGCTGGATGCGCTGTTCGCCCCGCATGAGCCACGTACCGATCCGGACGGCACGCTCGCCTGGGTGGCGGATCTGCGCAACCCGGCTACCGGCGACGACGTGGTGCTGATGCTGAAGGAGCTGCAAATGCCGGACGGCAGCCGCCGGCCCTACAGCATCGGCCTGACCGGCAGTTATCCGCACACGCTGGATGGGCTGTGCCGGCTGCTGTCCTTCGACATGCGGGTGGTCGACCCAGCCTGGATCGGCATGAAGCTGCGCAAGCTGCTGACCTACGCCGAACCGCGCGGCGACTTTCTCGCCCGCATGCCGGACGGC
>CBIHQA010000330.1:0-5041 GCA_966211475.1 uncultured Neisseriales bacterium | reverse complement strand
GGCCTGGTCTGGCGCTCGGCACAGTCCATCGTGACGCCCTACGTCATCGAGGTGGACCAGGCCGGGCAGGTGCGCGCGGTGGGGGAGGCGGCCACGCCTTACCAGCCCAGCGATGCGCAGATCGCCTTCCACCTTGCGCGCTTCGTCACGGACGTGCGCTCGCTGTCCATCGATCCCATCGTGGTGCGGCAGAACTGGCTGGAGGCCTATGACTACACCACGGACAAGGGGGCCGCCACGCTCAACGACTACGCCCGTGTGGCCGATCCGTTCTCGCGCATCGGCCAGCAGTCGGTGGCCGTGCAGGTCCACAGCGTGGTGCGGGCCAGCGACGCGTCGTTCCAGGTGCGCTGGACCGAGCGGCGCTACGTGAACGGCGAAGCGGCCGGGCTGGAGCGCTGGACTGCCGTGCTGTCCACCGTGCTGCAGGCACCACGCAGCGAGGAACGGCTGCGCAAGAACCCATTGGGCATCTACGTCAACGGCCTGTCTTGGAGCCGTGAACTCGATTCCAGCGAAGGAGTGAAGAAACCATGAAGACGAATGTACGGAAAGCCGCTTTGGCGGTAGTGGGGGTGATGGTGTTGGCGGGCTGTGCCTCGCAGGGCAAGCCGTCTCCATCCATTGCGCTCGATGAGCCCGTCCAGGCCCAGGCCTTGCCCGAGCCGCCCAAGCCCATCGAGGTCGTGGCCGTGCCCGAGGTGCTGCCCCTCCCGGGGCAGATGAAACCACTGCCCAAGCGCGGCGAGGCCCAACCCGCCCCCGAGCCCAACGACGAAAAGGCCCGTGTGGCGCGCGCCAACGCCGAGGCCCGCGTGGCGCCCACGCGCGAGGGCTACGTGAATGCCATCCAAGTCTGGCCCTACACCGACGGGGCGTTGTACCAAGTCTATGCGGCGCCGGGCAGGGTGACGGCCATCGCGCTGCAGCCCGGCGAGGAACTGGTGACGGTCGCCGCCGGGGACACCGTGCGCTGGATCGTGGGCGACACGGCCAGCGGCGCGGGCGATTCGCTGCGCGTGAAGGTGCTGGTCAAGCCCATCCGCTCAGGTCTCAAGACCAACCTGGTCATCACCACGAGCCGGCGCACCTACCTGGTCGAGCTGACCTCCACCGAGAAGGCCTGGATGGCCTCGGTGTCCTGGGAGTACCCGAAGGACAAGATGCTGGCTCTGCAGCGTCAGGCGCAGGCAGCCCAGGCGGTGGCCCCCATCGAGAGCGGCCTGTCGCTGGAGAAGCTGCGTTTCCGTTACGCCATCGGTGGTGGCAATCCGGCCTGGAAGCCGCTGCGCGCCTTCGATGATGGCGAGAAGGTCTACATCCAATTCCCGGCCGGCATCGCCCAGGGCGAGCTGCCGCCCTTGTTCGTGATCGGGGCGCAAGGGGACGGACAGCTGGTGAACTACCGCTTCCGGCCGCCGTACTACATCGTGGACCGGTTGTTCGGCGCGGCCGAGCTGCGCCTGGGTGGAGGCGGGGGCCGGGATGGCGACGTGGTGCGCATCGAGCGCACGGACGGTGTTGGTGGACGGCTTTGACCATGGACAGCCGCGACCCTTCCAGCGCCGCCGCTCCGCCGCAACCCGCCAAGGTTGCTCCCGAATCGGTTGCATTGCGTGCCGCGCCGCGACCCGTGACGCGGCTGAACCGGCGCATGCTGGCTGTTCTCGTGGGTTCCCTGGCTGCCGCCGTGCTGGGCGCCACCATCTGGTCGCTGCAGGGCAGCCACTGGCGTGGCGCGAATCCCTCGGAGCTCTACAACGTCGATCGGGTGTCGAAGTCCGAAGGGCTGGACCGGTTGCCGGCCGACTACGGCGGACTGCGGCCGCCAGAGGTGCCCCGGCTCGGACCTCCGTTGCCGGGGGACCTGGGGCCGGCCATCGTGAAGGCGCAGGGGCCGATGGAGCCGGGCTATGCGCCACCAGGCCATGATCCGGCGGATGCGCTGCGCAAGGAGGCCGAGGCAGCAGCGGGCTCGTCGGTGTTTTTCCGCACAGGGGGAGCGCAGGCGGGGCAGGGTGCGGCGCAATCCGTAGCGGCGGCACCTGCTGCATCCGGGCTGGCGGGATTCGATCCATTGGCGGCGGGGCCTGCCTCGACGGCGGCGCAGCCTGCGGATCCCACGGCTGTTCAGAACCGGCAGGAGCAGAAGGAAGCCTTCCTGAAAGGCGGTTCGGCGGAAACCCGGAATTCAGGAAACCTGCAGATGCCTGCCTCTCCTTACCAAGTGATGGCCGGCACGGTGATTCCGGCTGCGCTGGTGACGGGAATCCAGTCGGACCTGCCGGGCGATGTAGTCGCCACGGTGACGGAGCCGGTCTACGACACGGCCACGGGAAGGCACCTGCTGATCCCGCAGGGCTCGCGCATTCTGGGGCGCTACAACAGCCAGGTGAGCTATGGGCAGAGCCGGTTGCAGATGGTGTGGAACCGCATCGTCCTGCCAGATACCTCGTCGCTCACGCTCGACAATCTCGTGGGCACCGATCCGGCGGGGCGCGCGGGGCTGGAGGATGGGGTGGACTGGCACTGGGGGCGGGTTGCAGCGGGGGCGGCGCTGACGACCTTGCTCGGGGTGGGCGCCGAGCTGGCCGCTCCCGAGAACCGGCAGAGCGGCAACCGCGTCGTGATCGCGGGGCGCGATGGGCTGCAGGACAGCGTGAACCAGGTGGGGCAGGAGATGACGCGTCGTAACTTGAACCTGCAGCCCACGCTGACCGCGCGGCCGGGGCTGGCGGTGCGGGTGATCGTGAACCGGGATCTGGTGCTGCGGCCTTATCAGCCGTTGTTCGTCAGTGGCGGCAAAGGAGGAGCGCGATGAGCATTCCGAGGAAATTGCGGCTGGGGCCGCTGCCCAGGACGGAGAGCGTCAAACTGACCTTCACCTGCACGGCCAGTCTCAAGACGGAGTTGGACCGGTATGCGGCGCTGCATGCGCAGACCTATGGGGAGGCTGTGGATCCCATGGCGTTGGTTCCGCACATGCTGGAGGTTTTCATGGCGCGGGATCGGGGGTTCAAAAGCCCTCGCCGCCAACCCACTGATAAATGCTAAAATGCATGAAATTTCAATGAAAAAACTTTCATGCTGACCGCCGTTCAATCTTCTGTTGGTTCATTGCGCGGTGGGGCCTCCCACCTTGCTGATGAGTTGCGGCCGGGAGCTGTGTACCGCCGAGAGGATCTCGCACGCATGTCCACGGCAGTGGATCGGCATCTGCGAGCACTTGTGGCGACCGGAAAGCTGAAGAAGCTGTCCCAAGGTCTGTATCACGCACCTAAGCAGTCCAGCTTTGGGCCACTGCCGCCGGCCGATGAACGGGTGGTGGGCGGCTTCCTGCGCGACAAGGATTTCCTGGTGTTCTCGCCTTCGGCTTACAACGCCGTGGGTCTGGGTACAACCCAGCTTTACAACCGAACGCTGGTCTACAACCACAAGCGCCACGGGGTCTTCAAGCTCGGCAATCGGCAGTTCGACTTCCGGATGAAGCCGCGCTTTCCCAGGAAGCTGACGCCGGAGTTCCTTTACGTGGACCTGCTGAACAACCTGGACGAACTGGCAGAGGACCGTGATGCGGTCTTGCGCCAAGCGCGCAGCAAACTGCTTTCATTCGACTCCACCCGCCTGCAGCGCGCAGCCGAGAGCTTTGGTAGCGTGGCCACGCGCAAGCGCCTGCGGGAGTGGGCGGGTGGCTGATTTCCTGCATGAACGAAGGGACTTCGATCAGTTGTTGGCAGTGGTCGCAGACGAGCGTGGCCTTGATCCCATGCTTGTCGAGAAGGACTACTGGATCATGCATTGCCTGTGGGGCCTTCAGGCGCAGGGTTTTCAGTTTGAGCTGAAGGGTGGAACGTCCTTGTCAAAGGGGTTCGGTGTCATCCACCGCTTTTCCGAGGACATCGACATCCGCATTGAACCGCCCGACGGCGTGGACGTGAAAACGGGGCGCAACCAGGATAAGCCCGCACATGTTGAATCGCGGCGTGCGTACTACGACGCACTCGCAGCGCGAATCAGTATCCCGGGCATCGACAGTGTGGAGCGCGATACCCAGTTTGACGACGACAAGATGCGCAGTGCCGGCATTCGCTTGATCTATGCGCCGCGTGTTCCCGCGCTCGCTGGTGTCAAGGACGGCATCCTGCTGGAGCTTGGGTTCGATGACACCGCCCCAAATCGGGCGGTCACGATCTCGTCGTGGGCGCTGGATGTTGCTAGGGAACGTGGGGTGGCAGTGGGGGATAACCGCGCAGTGGCTGTACCGTGCTATGCCCCCACGCACACCTTTGTCGAGAAGTTGCAGACGATCTCCACCAAGTACCGCCGATTGGACGAAACCCAGGCCTTTCCCGCCAACTTCTTGCGGCACTACTACGACGTGTACTGCCTGCTGGGACTGGAGGAGGTTCGGGCGTTCATGAACACGTCTGCGTACCAAGAGCGCAAGTCGCAGCGGTTCCGTACCGGCGACGAGCAGGTCATTGCACGCAATCCGGCTTTTGTGCTGGCCGAAGCTGAGCAGCGCCAGCGCTTCGCGCAGGAATACCGCAGGACCGCCGCGCTGTACTACCAGGGGCAGCCGGACTTTGATGTTTTGCTGGACAGGATCCATCAGCACATTGAACTCATGTGATTGGGCGTCAATTTGACGCCCTTGGCGGATTTCGCGATCTTCTACAAAAGTACGTCTATGCTGTGTTAAAAAAACAGTGCATTGTTGTAATGCGCCGTTTTCGGTCGGCGACAACAGATCAAGGCGCTGGCTGAGCGGCCGCCGTTGTTTTTGAAGCGGTCTTGCGAGCTGCTGTCTTTCTCGCTGGCTTTGGTGGCGTCAAGAATGCCTCGGTGCAGAGAATAAGTTCCCGCCCATAAGCCTTGGACGCGTCCCACACAGCCTTGGGACTTACTGCCAACAGCATGTAAGCAGCATGAGCTACAGCAACGACCAAGACGGTCGTATGTTGATTTCCACGCAAACCTGACCCACGGGGGTGCGGATAAAAACTTGGACTGGTTTTATGCCGCAAGTCCAAGACTCACC
>CBIHQA010000329.1:0-5045 GCA_966211475.1 uncultured Neisseriales bacterium | reverse complement strand
CGGGCATGGGCAGCGGCGGCTTGTGCCGAGGCGTTCGGATTGGTGACGGATGTGACAGACATCGGAGTCTCCCGCGGAACGGCGGTCCGATCGCCCTCATGTGGCGGCGGACCCGACTCTTTCATGATCTACTGCTTACCGCCAGGATTCAGCCGGGCCGACCAACGGACGGTGGGCCGCCAGGCAATCCAGCGCCACGGTGATGCGATCACCGGCCGCATGCGTAGGTTGGCGTTGAGCGCAGCGAAACCCAACAAACCCCGACTTCCACGTTGCCGTGCATCGGACCGCCGAATGCAAACCCCAACGCATGGGCTTCCCTCGCCACCCACGAATCCGGCGCAATGCGCTTCGCTTATTGCGCCCTACGGAGCCGTCCGGTTCCCACGATCGAGCGCAGCGAGGCTCTCCCGCCGGCGGGCGGTCTGCTCTTGTTCTTAGCGGCTTGCCGCTTAGAACTGGGCGATGCAGAGCTAGCGGGGAGGGTAGGGAATGAATCAAAGGGCTGCGGATGGGTTGCCGAGGGTCAAATCAGCAAAGCTTGCTTTGCGCCAACCGACCGTTCTGGTTTCCGCCGAAGCGGCAGCCGCAGCCGCAGCCGGCAGTCAAACCTTCTTCACAAACTCCGACTTCAACTGCATGGCGCCAATCCCATCGATCTTGCAATCGATGTCGTGGTCGCCTTCGACCAGCCGGATGTTCTTCACCTTGGTGCCGACCTTCACCACCAGGGACGAGCCCTTGACCTTCAGGTCTTTGATCACGGTGACCGAGTCACCGTCTTGCAGCACATTCCCATTCGCGTCTTTCACCACCGGCTTGGCGTCGGTCGCTTCTGCAGCGGCATCCTTGCTCCATTCATGCGCGCACTCCGGGCAGATGTAGAGGCCACCGTCTTCATAGGTGAATTCGGAATGGCATTGGGGGCACGGGGGCAGACTGCTCATGAGGATTCCTGCGGACAGATGGAGAAAATGCGAGGGTGGATTTTACCGCAAGGGCAGGGGAACAGGCTGCTTGCCGAATTTTATAAACGAAGTTTAAAATTGAACTGTGTTCAATATTTTGGGTTTGGTGATGAAAACCTCCATCGATCCACTTACCGATTCCGCTGCCCCCGGCCGGCGGGAGCGCAAGCGCAGCCAGACGCTGGATCTGCTTGCCGATACCGCCTTCCGCCTGTTCGAGGCGCAGGGCTACGATCAGGTGACGATGGAGCAGATCGCGGCCGAGGCCGATGTGGCCAAGGGCACGCTGTACAACCACTTCCCGGCCAAGGAGGCGTTGCTTGCGCATCGCTTCCGGCGGGAACTGGCGGACAGCGGCGAGAATTTCCGGCTGTTGCTGGAGGCGCCGATGAGTTTTGCGGAACGCATGTCCCGCTTGCTGCAGGGGGCGACGCAATGGTGCGAGGAGCGGCGGGGCTACCTGCCGCATTACTTCCGGTTCCGCTTTCTGAACAACCAAGTCACCGGCTACACCACCGACAATCAGGCGCAGCGCCGCGGCATCGACCGGGTATTCGAGGCGCTGATCCGGGCCGGGCAGGCGTCCGGCGAGGTGCGGCAGGACATGAGCGCGGCGCATCTGTCATCGCTGTTCCAGTACCTGTATCTGGCGGCGCTGATGCGCTGGCTGGCGGACCCGGCCTTGCGGCTGCAACGGGAGTTCGACACGGTGATCGAGCTATTCCTGAACGGCGCCCGGCAAGCAGGCGGAAAGGGGGCCGCATGAGCGCCCTCATCCTGGATTGGCAGGCCGCCGCGCAAGCCGGCGCAGCGGTGGCGGGCGGCAAGGGTTGGCAGCTCGGCCGCATGGCGATGCTGGGCGTGGCGGTGCCGGATGGTTTTGTGATCGCTGCGGAGGCGAGTGTCGGCCGCGAGCAGGGCCAGGCAGTGCCGCACGAGCTCGCCGCCGCGCTGGAGCAGGAAATCGACCGGCGCGGCTGGCGCAACCGGCCGCTGGCGGTGCGGTCCTCCGCGCCGCAGGAGGATTCGGCCCGCGCGTCCTTCGCCGGCATGCACCGTTCGGAACTCAACGTGACCGGCATCGACGCACTGCTGGACGCCGTCCGGTCGGTCTGGGATTCGGTGTGGGAAGCGCCAGCGGTCGCGTACCGGCAAAAGCTGGGCCTGGACGACGGCGCCCTGTCGATGGCGGTGGTGGTGATGCCGCTGCTGCCGGCCGTGTCCGCTGGCGTGGTGTTCACCTGCGACCCGGTGTCCGGCCGCGACGACCAGGCATTGATCAATGCGCACTGGGGGTTGGGCGAGGCGCTGGTCGGCGGCCATGCCGACGTGGACGAATACCGGCTGCAGCAGAACGATTTCGGCGACGGCCTGTATCTGCTCGAACAGCGCATCGGCGCCAAGCGCAAGCAGAGCGTCGCCTCGGCCGAAGGCGGCACCCTGCTGGTGGAGACGCCGGCTGACGTCGCCACGCGGGCCGTGCTCACCGCCGAGCAGGCGGTCGAGATCGGCCTGCTGGCACGCGATGCCGCCTTTGCGCTTGACTATGCGCATGCCGGCTACGACGTGGAATGGGTGTGGGACGGCGAGCGTTTCTGGATCGTGCAGGCCCGGCCGGTGACGGCACGTGGGCGGCACACCTACCCGGCGCTGATGGGGCAGCCGGCGCTGTGGTCGCGCGGCAATACGCGGGAGGTGCTGCCGGAGCCCTTGTCTCCGCTGGATTGGGCGCAGTGCCGGGTGTTCGTCAACCAGATGCTGACCCGCAGTTACGAACTGGCCGGCTATTCCCTGCTGCCTGGCGTAGAACGGGCCGGGCTGTTCCATGGCCGGCTGTACCTGGAGGCCTCGCTGCTGCAGTGGGAGGGGTACGACGCGCTGGGCGTTGCGCCCAAGGCGATCAACCACCTGATGGGTGGCTACCAGCCGGAAATCACCATCCCGCCCGCCAACTGGCGAGACAAGCTGGGGCGCGGCATCCGGCTGCTGCATTGCATGCGTCGATCCGTCGGGCGCCGACGCCGTGCGCTGGAAGGTTTGGCGCGGGCCCGCGAACAGGCACGTGGCTGGCGTCTGGAGCCGCTGCCGGACGACAACGCGGCGTTGGCCGCAAAGCTGTATGCGCAGTTCCGCACGGTGCATGCGGCGGACGATCTGTTCTTCCTGCAAGGGGCGGCCGGGGGATCGTTGTGGGTACTGGTGGAGCAGATCGAGAAGCATTGCCCGGGCCAGGGGCACGCGTTGGCTGCCGCCTTGATGGCGGGCGGCGAACCCAGCGTGACCGCCAGGCAAGCTTACGAATTGGCCGACCTGGCCAAGGTGGCGGAAGCGGATGCAACCGCACTGGCCTGGTTGCGGGACGGACATCGGGACAGTACGCAGTGGGCAGCCGTCTTGCCGGCGGATAGCCCGTTCCGGCAGGCGTTCGCCGACTTCCTGGAGCGCTACGGTCATCGCGCGGTGATGGAGAGCTATTTCCGCAGCCCACGGTGGCGCGAGCAGCCGGGCTATCTGTTCGATTCGATCCTGGGTCTGGTGGGGAGCGACATGGCATCGGTGCGGCAACGGCAGCGCGAGGCCACGGATGCGGCGTGGCAGCGGATCCGGCGTGACGTCCCTTTCATGGCGCGCGGGATGATCAAGCGGCTGGTGCGGAATGCCACGATGGAGTGCAATCACCGCGAGGCGGCCCGCAGCGCGTTCACCGCTTATGTGGACGTGGCGCGGCGTTGCGTACTGGCACTGGGCCGGCGCCTGACCGGGCCGGGCGGGCTGGCGCAGCCGGACGATCTGTTCAACCTGTCGTTGGCGGAAATCTGTGCCACCGCCGAAGGACGCTTACCGGTTGCTTGCGCGGCGCGCCGGGCGGCGGAGCGTCAGCAGCAGTTGCAGGCCTGGGCGGCGGAGCCCGAGCCGGATGTGATCCAGCTGCATGCCGACGCGACGGCGCCGGCCATCCACCAGCCAAGGGCTGATGTCCATGACGGCCAATGGGCTGGCATGCCGGTCGGCACCGGTGTCGCTCAGGGCACGGCGTTTGTTGCCTATGCACCGGGCGAGGGCACGGCCATGCAGGCTGGCGAGGTGCTGGTGGCGCCAAGCACCGACCCGGCCTGGACGCCGCTGTTCCTCAAGGCCGGCGCGCTGGTGATGGAGACGGGTGGTTTCCTGTCGCACGGAGCCATTGTTGCCCGCGAGTTTGGCATTCCGGCGGTGGTGAATTTGCCGGGCATCCTGTCCAGATTCGAGACGGGGGAGCCGGTGGAGGTGGATGGGAATCGGGGTGTGGTGCGGCGATTGGCGGGGTGACGCTTTGTCACCCTGTCGGTTGCCGGGGGATCAGCTACTGCAACTCGTCCGTTGCGGCAGGTTGCCCGAACGATAGGCGCTGACGATGCCGTCGATCACGCCCTGTCCGCGTAGCCGGTCCAGGGCGGCATCCAGCCGGGCGGCGTCCGCGGCGGGGAAGTCCTTCGAAGCCGCCAGGTTGACCTCCCAATGGTTGCCGATCTCGAACTTGCTGATGGTCAGCTCAGCGGGGTCGAAGCCGGCCCGCCGGTAGGAGAAGGGGATCAGCAGGTCGGCGGCCAGCCAGGCATCGGCCAGGCCGTTGTGCAGCCGTTTGGCGTTGATCTCCTCGGTGTCCGAGAAGCCGACCGTGGTGAAACCGAGTTGCGGCAACTGCGGCGCGACGGCATTCGACTTGAGCGTGACCACCGACATGGTGGACGCCTGCTTCAGGGTCTGCGGCGACGGCCGGCTGGTGGTGGCAAACACATAGCGGTAGGTGAACAGCGGGCTCACCCAACGGTAGAGTTGCTCGCGCTCCGGCGTGCGGGTCAGCGGGATGATCAGCACCTTGCCGCCGAGCTGGGCCAGCGTCTGGGCCCGTTTCCAGCTCATCACGTCGATATCGAAGCGGATGTGCTCGCGCTTGGCGAGCGTGCAGAGGATCTCCACCGCCAGGCCGGTGGGGCCGTGTTCGTCCTCGTAGGAAAACGGGGCGATGTCGCCGGCCAGCACGTGATAGCGCTCTTCCGCACCGGCGAACGGGGCGGCCAATCCCAACAGAACGGA
>CBIHQA010000328.1:0-5071 GCA_966211475.1 uncultured Neisseriales bacterium | reverse complement strand
ACGGCCGGTGATCTTGCCGAGCGCGTCCCAGGCCTTCACCGCCACGTGGCCGTTGGTTTCCGGCGCGAAGGTCAGGATCATCTCGGCGGCGTCGATCGCCGTATTGAGCTGCGGGCGGCCCTGGCTGACACCGGATTCGTTCACCGTCTTGGTGAAGCCTGCCAGCTCGTGCACCTCGTGCTCGGTATTCCAGTTGATGCCCTTGCCGCCATTGCCCAGCTTGTCGAGCAGCGGGCCGACCGAGGTGAACTTCTTGTACACATCGGCGTAGTTGCGCTCCACCACCATCATGCTCGGCGCAGTCTTGCCGGGGATCAGGTCGCATTCGCCGTACTTCCAGTCCTTCGGCTCGAAGGCCTGGCCGAGTTCCCCCGGGGTGTCGTGCATCAGTGGCTGCAGCACCACATCCTTGCGGGTACCCAGGTAGGGGCCGGCAATATCGCTGAACTTACGGGCGATGGACTTGTAGATTTCCCAGTCGGACTTGCTCTCCCACAGCGGCTGCACAGCTTCGCTCAGCGGGTGGATGAAGGGGTGCATGTCAGACGTGTTGAGGTCGTCCTTTTCGTACCAGGTGGCCGTCGGCAGCACGATGTCCGCGTACAGACAAGTGGTGCTCATGCGGAAGTCCAGCACCGTCAGCAGGTCCAGCTTGCCCTCGGGGGCATCCTCGCGGTAGGTCACTTCGCTAGGGCGCACCGCGTCCTTCGGGTCGTCGAACACCGCGTTCTGGGTGCCCAGCAGGTACTTCAGGAAGTACTCATGCCCCTTGCCGCTGGAACCCAGGATGTTGGAGCGCCAGACGAACATGTTGCGCGGGAAGTTCTTCGGATTGTCCGGATCGTCGCAGCTCATGCGGATCTTGCCGGTCTTCAGGCCATCCACCAGGTAGTCGACGGTATCCACGCCTTCCTTGGCAGCTAGGTCGCACAGGTCCAGCGGGGTGGTTTCCAGTTGCGGGGCGGACGGCAGCCAGCCCATGCGCTCGGCCTTGGCGTTGAAGTCGATCAGGCTCATGCGGCTGAGCTTGGACTTGTCGGCGGTCGGCGCCAGGATCTCGTCGACATGCAGCTTTTCGTGCCGCCACTGGCTGGTGTGGGCATAGAAGAAGCTGGTGCCGTTCATCTGGCGCGGCGGGCGGACCCAGTCCAGCGCGAAGGCGAGCGGCGCCCAGCCGAACTGCGGGCGCAGCTTTTCCTGGCCCACGTAGTGCGCCCAGCCGCCGCCGGATTGCCCCACGCAGCCGCACATCATCAGCAGGTTGATGATGCCGCGGTAGATCATGTCGTTGTGGTACCAGTGGTTCAGCGCGGCACCGACGATCACCATGCTTTTGCCGTGGGTGCGGTCGGCGTTGTCGGCGAACTCGCGCGCCACCTGGATCACCAGGTCCCGCTTCACGCCGGTGTGCTTTTCCTGCCAAGCCGGGGTGTAAGGAATGTCGTCGTCGAAGGAATTGGCGACGTTCATGCCGCCCAGGCCCTGGTCAACGCCGTAGTTGGCCATGTTCAGGTCGTACACGGTGGCGACCAGCGCTTCCGTGCCATCAGCCAGCGTCACGCGCTTGACCGGCACGCGGCGGGCCAGCAGGTCGTCGGCGTCCTTGCCGCCGAAGTAGTCGAAGCCGACTTCCACCACCTCGTCGCGGCCATCCATCAGCGACAGCTGCGGGTCGATATCGCGGCCGGAGCCGCCGTCCTTCATCTCCAGGTTCCAGCGGCCGACCTTCTCGCCGTGGTTGTGCGCCGCTTCGCCCCAGCGGAAGCCCACGCTGCCGTTCGGCGCCACCAGTTGGCCGGTGGCGGCATCGATGGCGACCGTCTTCCAGTCCGCGTTGTTGGCTTCGCCCAGGTTGTTGGGCAGTTGCGAGCTACGCAGGAAGTGGTCCGGCACGAACATCTTGCCGCGTGGCTTCAGGCGCACCAGCATCGGCATATCGGTGTACTGCTTCACGTAATTGCGGAAGTAGCCCGACTTGCCGGCCAGGTGGAACTCCTTCAGCACCACATGGCCCATGGCCATCGCCAGCGCGGCGTCAGTGCCCTGCTTTGGTGCCAGCCAGATGTCACCGAACTTCACCATCTCGCCAAAGTCGCTCGACACCGCCACCGTCTTGGTGCCCTTGTAACGCACCTCGGTATAGAAGTGGGCGTCCGGCGTGCGGGTCTGCGGCACGTTGGAGCCCCACACCATCAGGTAGGTGGAGTTGTACCAGTCGGCCGATTCCGGCACGTCGGTCTGCTCGCCCCATACCTGCGGGCTGGACGGCGGCAGGTCGCAATACCAGTCGTAGAACGACAGCGGCACGCCCCCGATCAGGCTCAGGTAGCGCGAACCGGCCGCATAACTGACCATCGACATCGCCGGGATCGGCGAGAAGCCCACCACCCGGTCCGGGCCGAATTTCTTGATCGTAAAAGCGTTGGCCGCCGCGATGATTTCGGTCGCCGTCTCCCAGTCCGCCCGCACGAAGCCGCCCTGCCCGCGAATGCTCTTGTAGCGCTTCGCGTTTTCCGGGTTCTGGCTGATGTGCTCCCAGGCCGCGATCGGGTCCATGGTCTTGCGGGCTTCCTGCCACATGCGGATCAGGCGACCACGGATCATCGGATACTTCACCCGCTGGGCCGAATACACATACCAGCTATAGGACGCCCCGCGCGGACAGCCCCGCGGTTCATGGTTCGGCAAGTCCGGCCGGGTACGCGGATAGTCGGTCTGCTGGGTTTCCCAGGTGATCAGGCCGTTCTTCACATACACCTTCCACGAGCACGAGCCGGTGCAGTTCACGCCGTGCGTGGAACGCACGATCTTGTCGTGCGTCCAGCGACTGCGGTAACCGTTCTCCCAGCTGCGGTCTTCTTCCACCACTGCACCGTGGCCATCGGAAAAGGTGTCCTTGACCCGGGACAGGAACTTCAATCGGTCCAGAAAGTGACTCATCGATCTCTCCATGGCGAGCCGCCGCGCGGCTCAATCGCATGGTTCACAGCCTATGCTTCGGGCCGCTATCAGCCCATTCGCCATCGGCACGCCGAGAGACCGGCAGAGGTAGGGGGTGGGGTAGTTCGAAAGGAGTAGATCGGATTCGAGGCGGACAACATCGGCGTGGCGCCGAGTTGGTTCGTAGCTTGGAGTTCGGTCTAAACCACGACTACAACAGACCGGCTGGTCAATTGGATACAAAATTGAACGGCATATCAGCTTAGGGTAAGCTGCCGTGCAAAGATGAGTCCGGCTGCCTTAGCTAGGGAGCGGCATGACCGGAAAGACCGCATTCAGAAGAGGTTCCGCTTGGCCACGATCCGGATTTTCGACGCTTTCCACCAGACCACCGCAGACGAGCTTCAGGCAGCACTGCAATCCAGCCCCCAGACGACCGTCGTCTCCGCCTCACAAGTCACGATTCTGGCCGGCGATTTCACCCTCACCCTGTCTGGCACGTCCTTCTCCGCCGCCACATCGTCGGGAACCATCACCGGCATGACGGTCGCCCACAGTGGGAGCAGCATTCTCACCGTTGCGGGCTCGACGCTCGGGCTGCAAACCTTCCTGAATGATCTGAGTGGCGAACAGTCGCTGCTCGATCTGTTTACGGGGGGAAACGACACGCTGATTGGCGCTAACGGCAGTGACACACTCTACGGCAATGCAGGTGCGGATACGCTGAACGGAGGAACGGGGGCCGACCAGTTGATGGGCGGCCTCGGCAACGACACTTATATCGTCGACAACGCGGGCGACCTGGTTGTCGAGAACAGCAACGAAGGCATCGACCGCGTCCTAGCCAGCGTCTCGCATAGCCTCGCTGCCAACGTTGAAGACCTGCTGCTCACCGGTACCGCCGCCCTCAATGGCACCGGCAACGACCTCGCCAACACCCTCACCGGCAACGCCGCCGCGAATACCCTCGATGGCGGTGCCGGCGCCGACCCCCCCCTCGGCGGGCGCGGCCACCCTACCTATGTCGTTGACAACATCGGCGACGTCGTGATCGAGGCAACCCTTGCTGGTGTCGACACCGTGCGAGCCAACATCAGCTATTCTCTCGGCGCGAACCTCGAGAACCTCACCCTCGCCGGCGCCGACACGATCAATGGCAGCGGCAACGCACTCGCCAACACCCTCATCGGCAACGGTGCAGCCAATACTCTCTTTGGACTAGCCGGCGATGATTCTCTGGACGGTGGGGCCGGCGGAGACCGGCTAGAGGGTGGCATAGGCAATGACACTTATGTCGTCGATGACGCGGATGATGTGGTTGTCGAAACCACGCTTGCCGGCATCGACACCGTCCGCGCCAGCATTAGCTACAGCCTCGTCGCCAACCTCGAGAACTTAGTGCTAACCGGAGTCGACGCGATCAATGGCGCCGGTAACGCTCTCGTCAACACGCTTACCGGCAACGATGTTGCCAACACCCTCGACGGCGCCGCGGGTGCCGACCGCATGGCGGGTGGCCTCGGTGATGACACCTATGTCGTCGACAACGCGTTGGACGTGGTAGTCGAAAGCACCGCGGCCGGCAACGACACCATCCTTGCCAGTGTCAGTTATGCCCTGGCAACCAACGTCGAAAACCTCGTCCTCACTGGCTCTTCCGCAATCAATGGGGCCGGCAACGCGCTCGACAACACCCTCATCGGCAACAGCGCCGCCAATACCCTGAACGGCGGCCTGGGGGCCGACCAGTTGGTCGGTGGCCTTGGCAACGACACCTATGTCGTCGACAACGCGGGCGACTTGGTCGTTGAGAACAGTGACGAAGGCATTGACCGTGCCCTCGCCAGCGTTTCGCACAGCCTCGCTGCCAACGTCGAGGATCTGCTGCTCACCGGAATGGCTGCCATCAACGCTACCGGCAACGACCTCGACAACACGCTGACCGGCAATGCCGCTGCCAACACGCTCGATGGTGGGTTAGGCGCAGACCGTCTCATCGGTGGTCTCGGCAACGACACCTATATCGTCGACAACATCGGCGACGTAGTTATCGAAGCAACCCTTGCCGGCGTCGATACCGTGCGCTCGAGCATCAGCTACTCGCTCAGCGCCAACCTCGAAAACCTCACCC
>CBIHQA010000327.1:0-5088 GCA_966211475.1 uncultured Neisseriales bacterium | reverse complement strand
GCGGGGATGCTGGCTGGCTGGCTTATCATCCACCGGAGGGGATGGCATGAATCCCTTCGTACAGGCTTGGCTATCGGCACTGGAGCCGCTGTCGACCCCGGTCTGGTGCAAGGACGCACAGGGCCGCTACTTGTGGTGCAACCGCGCCTTCCAGCGCTTCGTCGGGCGTCCGTTGAACGAGGTCACCGGCCTGACCGACCTGGACCTGCTAGAACCCGATTCCGCCAACCGCCTGGCCGGCTACGACAAGCAGGCGCTGGAGCAGGGCGCGGCCACCTCGTCCGAAATGCCGCTGGCGTCGCTGTCCGGCAGCGACCGGCGCTTCATCGTCGAGCGGGTGCGCATGTCGATGCCGGGCGGTACCTGGCTGTTCGGACTGATGCAGGACGTGACCGACCGCGAGGTCATCCTGCGGCAGGTGGAAACCCTGCTCAACGAGCTGCAGGCCCAGCGGCACGCGCTGCATGAACACGCCATTGTCAGTATTTCCAATGAGCAGGACCGCTTCTCCTACGTCAGCAAGCAGTATTGCCGCCTGACCGGTTACAGCTCGGACGAGCTGACCAAGATGACGCGCGACCAGTTGCAATGGGAGGCCAGCGGCGATGGCGACCTGACCACCATGCATGCCGCCCTGCGCGAGGGGAAGTCCTGGTCGGGCGAGGTCAAGGGACGTTGCAAGGACGGCGGTACCTACTGGGTGCACACTCTGATCGTGCCGATGGTGGACGAGGAGCGCGGCAGTCTTCACCACTTCGAGGTGAGCACCGACGTTACCGCCATCCATGAAACCGCCCGCCTGCTGGAAGCCGAGGTGGACACCCGCACCCAGGAACTGGCCATTGCCAACCAGATGCTGGAAGCGGACGTGAAGCGTCGCGAGGAAATCGAAAGCACGCTGCGCGGCCAGCATGCGCTGGTGAACAGCATCCTCTCCTCGTTGCACGAGCAACTGGTGGTGTTGACCCAGGAGGGCACCATCAAGCTGGTGAATGCGGCCTGGGAACGCTATCGCCTGCGGTTTGCCGGCCCCAGCTCGCTGCACGCTGCGGTGATTGGCGACAATTTCCTGTCCCGCGTCGAGGAAAGCGGCAATCCGCATGCATTGGAAATCGCCATGGGGGTGCGCGAGGTGCTGGCTGGCAACCAGCCACGCTTCGACTTCGAGTACACCGACGAGACCAAAGAAGGCATGCGCTGGTTCGCGTTGCACGTCACCCCCTGGGTGGGCGAGGAAGGCGGCGCGGTGATCTCCCAGCGCGACATCACCGAACAGCACGAGATGGCGCGGGTTAATGAGCGACTGATTTCCATCGTCGAACTGACACCGGACGCGGTGTTCACCTTCTCGCCAGAAGGCCGCCTGCTCTACCTCAACCGGGCGGCCGCCACGCAGTTTTCGGTGCGCCGCAACGCCCGGGGCGATGCCGAGCAGGAGTTCGGCGTGCGTGACCTGGCGCCGGGCGATGGTCTGGCAGGTGCGTTGCCGGCAGCGCTGGAAAAAGGCTTCTGGCTGGGCGAGCTGACATTGGGCGGGCCCGCCAAGCCGATGCCGATGTCCATCGCCGCGCTGACCCACTATGACGACCAGCGCCGGCCCAGCCAGGTCACCCTGATCGCCCGCGACATCGGCGAGCTGAAGAAGAGCTCGGAAGAACTGGAGCGTCGCAACCGCGACCTGACCACCCTCAACAAGCAGCTGGAAGCGGTGCAAAACCAGTTGCTGCAATCCGAGAAGATGGCCTCCATCGGCCAGTTGGCGGCCGGCGTCGCGCACGAGATCAACAACCCGATCGGCTTCGTCAATTCCAACCTCGGCTCGCTGGAAGGCTACGTCAACAACTTCATCGAACTGCTGGATGAGTTTGCCAAGGTGCTGCCGCTGGTGCCCGACGAATCCGTCCGGAAGCACATCGAGAAGCGCGCCCGCGAGCTGGACGTGGAGTTCCTCAAGGAAGACCTGTTCTCCCTGCTGCAGGAATCGAAAGACGGCATCACCCGCGTGAAGAAGATCGTGCAGGACCTGAAGGATTTTTCGCGCGTCGACGAAAGCCAGGACTGGGCCTACGCTGATCTACATGTGGGGCTGGATTCCACCCTGAACATCGTGCGTAACGAGCTCAAGTACAAGGCCGAGGTGATCCGCGACTACGGCGAACTGCCGGAGGTGGAATGCCTTGCCTCGCAGCTCAACCAGGTGTTCATGAACATGCTGGTCAACGCCGGCCATGCCATTGAAACCAGCGGCACCATCTGGATGCGCTCCGGTCGAGAGGATAAATGGGTGTGGGTGGAGTTCGAGGACACCGGCAAGGGCATTTCGGCGGAGCACTTGTCGCGCATCTTCGACCCCTTCTTCACCACCAAGCCGATCGGCACCGGGACGGGCCTCGGGCTGTCCCTGTCCTACGGCATCGTGCAGAAGCACCACGGGCGCATCGATGTGGAAAGCCGGCCGGGGGTTGGTACGCGCTTCCGGATCTGGCTGCCGACCCACCATGACAATGCCGGCGACGCGCCGCCCACACCGGCCTGGCAGCCGGCGGGTGCGGCCGAGAGCCGGCTATCTTCCGCCTAACCGACATTACCTGACGACATGTTCCCGAGGTCCGCACACGCATGACCATCGATACGCAGACCGATACCCCGACCAGCGACGTGGTGGCGCCCCGCATCCTGCTGGTGGACGACGAGGCCAACATCCTCACCGCGTTGCGGCGCCTGTTCCGCCCGCTCGGCTACCAGGTGTTTACCGCCGGCGGCGGCAAGGAAGGCCTCGCGCTGATGGAGGACGAGCCCATCGACGTGGTCATCTCCGACATGCGTATGCCGGAAATGAACGGCGCGCAGTTCCTCAAGGCGGTGCACGAACGCTGGCCGGATACGGTGCGGGTGCTGCTCACCGGCTATGCCGACGTGCAATCGACCGTCGACGCGATCAACCAGGGGCAGATCTACCGCTACATCGCCAAGCCCTGGGAAGACCAGGACATGCTGATGGCGGTGCGCCAGGCGCTCGACTACCGCAACCTGGTGCGCGAGCGGGGCGAGCTGCTGGTTCTTACTCGGCAACAAAACGAACAGCTCAAGGTGCTCAACGCCGGGCTGGAAAGCCAGGTCAAGGCGCGTACCGCCGAGCTCGAGCAGACCGTCTTGTTCCTTGAGCAAACGCAGGAAAAGCTCAAGCAAAGCTTCCAGACCGTGCTCAAGGTTTTCTCCAACCTGCTCGAACTGCGGCACGGCAGTCTGGCTGGCCACGCCGGCAGGGTGGGGGAGCTGGCCCGCCGGGTGGCCCGCAAGCTGAAGATGAACGAATACCAGCAGCAGGAGGTCTGGGTCGCCGGCCTGCTACACGGCATCGGCAAGATCGGCCTGCCCGATTCGGTGCTCGGCAAACCCTATGACCAGATGACGCCGGACGAACGCACCCAGTTCACCCGGCATCCGATCAAGGGCCAGATGGCGCTGACCCCGATCGAGGACTTCGCCGGCGCCGCCCGCATCATCCGGCACCAGCACGAGCGCTTCGACGGGCGCGGTTTCCCGGACAACCTGGCCGGCGAGGACATCCCGCTGGGGGCCCGCATCCTCACCGCGATCCTGGATTTCGAGATGCTGCGTGGCGGCCTGCTCACCGGCCGGCCGCTGCCGCCCAACGACGCGCTGGGAGCCATCAAGCGTGCCGCTGGCCAGCGCTACGACGGCCAGGTGATCGCCGCGCTGGAAGCGGTGCTTGCCGAACCCGATGCCCTGCTCGACCCCAACGTCCGTCAGTTGCCAGTGGCCGAACTCAAGCCCGGCATGCGCCTGGCCGAAGACCTGCGCAGCATGGAAGGCGTGCTGCTGCTGGCCCGCGACCATGTGCTGAGCGATGCGCAGATCCAGCAGATCACCCGATTCGAACGCAGCGATGGCAAGCCGTACCGCGTCGCGGTGCGCGTGGAATAAGGAGAACGCAGCATGGCCCGCCTCATGCTCGTGGATGACGAGCCCAATGTCCTCAGCGCGCTCAAGCGTGCGCTGGCCACCCGAGGTCCGTACGACACCCGACCGACCGAATACATCGTGGAGACCTTCGGCACCGCCGAAGCCGCGCTGGACCGGCTGCGCCAGCAGCCGTTCGACCTGGTGATGTCCGACTACCGCATGCCGGACATGGATGGCGTGGCCTTCCTCAGCGAATGCCGCTACATCGCCCCGGACATGCCGCGCATCATCCTGTCCGGCTACGCCGACCTCGAAGGCCTGGTCAAGGCGATCAACGAAGCGCGCATCTGGCGCTTCCTCAGCAAGCCCTGGCACGACTACGAGCTGAAAAGCACCATCTCCGAAGCGCTTGCCTATCGCGGCCTGCAAGAGGAAAACCAGCGTCTCGCCGACGAGGTGCGCCGCGAGCGCGAACAGCGCCTGAAGCACGAGGAGGCCTGGCGCCGGCTGGAGAGCGAGCAGCCCGGCATCACCCGCGGGCATTGGGTAGACAGCGCCTCGGACGAAACGCGCGGCCGCTGAGGGCATCGCCACATCAAGCGCGTCGGCCAGGGAGTGCCGCATGGAAGTCAGCCAATGGATCTGGCGCAGCCCGATGGAAGCGCTGGGCGTGCGCGACAGCGAGGTGCAGTGGGTCCTGGCCTTCGGCAGCCGCGCGCAACTGGCTAACCCCGCCTGGTTCCCGGCCCTGCGCGAATCCTTCCCCTCTGCCCGGCTGACTGGCTGTTCCACTGCGGGCGAGATCGTCGATACCCGCGTGCTGGACGACACGCTTTGCGTCACCGCGATCCGGTTTTCCCGCGCCACCGTCCGGCTGGCTGTGGTGCCGGTGACCGACGGGACGCGCCCGGCCGCCGACCGGCTGGCCGAACAACTCCCGCACGAGGGGCTGCGTCACGTCCTGTTGCTTTCCGACGGGCTATACGTCAACGGCAGCGAGCTGGTTGCCAGCCTGCGGCAACACCTGCCGCAGCAGGTCTCGATCACCGGCGGATTGGCTGGCGATGGGCCGAGCTTCATCCGCACGCTGGTGCTGGCCGATGCACCGGCCTGCGAGCAGCGGATCGCGGCTATTGGTCTGTATGGGCAACAACTGACGAT
>CBIHQA010000326.1:0-5102 GCA_966211475.1 uncultured Neisseriales bacterium | reverse complement strand
GATGCAGGACGGCCTGCGCCCCTTGAAGCTGGCCGGGGCACAGAAGATCGCCGCTGGGCTGACCACGCTCGAAGAGGTGCTGAAGGTAGTGCCGAGCGATGCGGGGGATGCACGGTTGATGTAGGGGGCGGGTGAATCTGTCGGTGGATGAATGCTAAAAGCATTGATTTCCCCATCGTAAAAATCTAATTGGCATTGCTGGGTGGCGGGCGTAGTGTGCGGTGGCACACCGCCATCCGGGTTGCTACCGCGTGGCGGTGCCTTGCATCATCGGGCGCCGTCCTCGTCCTGCTGTGCTTCAAGACCGACCCTGACACGCCCGCCATCCGGGAGTGTTGCCATGAAACGGCTTGTTGTGTTTGCTGTGGCCAGCGTGCTGTGCGCGCCGCTGCCTGCCTTATCCACCGTTGTGACCTTTTCCTTCACCGGCACCATCGCCGACCAGATCCTGCAAAGCGGCTTCCTGCAATCGGAGCCCATCGCCGGCGATCAGAGTTGGCTGGGGCAGACGGTCAGCGGCCTGATTTCGCTGGACCTCGGTGCCGCCCACCAGGGGCTGCATACCAGTACCTACAACCAGTACAGCAAGACCCAGGACTTCCCCGATGCCACCTGGGCCAATGTGGAGGTGCATAATCCGGACGGGTCGACCATCCACATTCCGTCCGGCGTTGCGCCCAGCCCCTTCCCGCAGGCCGAAGGCGAGGATGCCTATACGGAAATCCAGAATGGCGACCTGGACTTCGGGGGCGTTTCCACTGGGGCGCAAGACACCTGGTACATGCAGCGCACCCGCAGCAATTCGGTCAGCTACCCGCAGGAGCGCTTCTCGCTGTCTTTGCGCGACATCGGCCAGTCGGACCTGGTGGATGGCGTGGATTACGCCACCGTGCACGTCAACCCGAGCCTCGCCGATTGGGACAATGTCGGGCGCGTCAGCTACTACCAGGGGGCGGGCAATGGCTACGCGTATTCCTTCCTGGTGAATTCCTTGCAGGTGGCGAGCGTGACCGGGGGGCCGGTGATGCCAGTGCCGGAGCCGCTGGACTATCTGTTCTGGTCGGCGGGTGGCATCGCGGGGCTGATGGCTTGGCGCCGTCGGGGCGGGCGGTCGTTGCTCCCTCTTGCGATGGCTTAGCGCAATTGGCTCGCAGCGGGTCGCGCACTGTTAATGAAGCGCGTGGCCCGTGTCACCAGCGGGCCGCATTCCAGCTTCTGCTGCTTGCCGAGTTCGATCAGCGGGATCAGGGCGGCGGGCGGCGCGGCGGCGCCGAGCAGCACTGCCAGCCCGCTGCGACCGATGATGCCTTTCCAGTCCGCATGGACCTGTGGTTTGCCGAGGCGGCCATCCAGCTGGATCGGGCCGCGTAGCGCCACCAGGCTGGCGTCCTTCGGTTGGGCCTTGAACTGCAGGTTGAGGGTTTCGTTCTTCAGGTTCACATCGCCCTGGCCGGTGACCAGGGTGTGTTCGGTATCCAGCGCGAAGGTCCGCACCTTCATCAGGCCATCATCGGTGTGGAATTCGCCCACCATGCAGCGCACCGGGATGTTGCGGTCGCCGCGCAGCAGGCTGACCGCCGCATGGGCAAGGTCCACATTGGCGAGCCGTAGCATCAAGTCGCTCAGCTCGCCGTCTTCCAGCATCAGCGTCACGTCCCCGTCGGCCGAGCCCAGCATCTGGGCGAAGGAGTTACCCTGCATCGCCAGCTTGGCCCGCCCTTCGACCCGGCCGAAGCTGGCCCGGGCAGATTCCAGCTTGGGCATCAGTTGCTTCAGCTCCAGCGAACGTACGCGAACATCCGCCCGGCTCTGCGTGACCGGCTGCCGGGTGTCGACGTAGACACGGGATTGCAGTTGGCCGCTCGCCACCCCGAAGTCCAGCGGGTCGAGCGTCAGCCGGCCGTCCTCCAGCACCAGGTGGGTCTGCATATTATCCAGCGGCAGGTTGGGGGTAACGATGTGGCGGCCACGGAAGGTGACGTTGGCGTTGGCCGCGCGCAGCTTGGAGAAGTTGAACGGCGCGGCGGGCAGCACCCGGCCGCTGCCGGCGGTTTGGGTGGCACCGGGGCGCGGATCACCGCCGATGAAGGCCGCCAGGTCCTTCATCTCCAGGTTGTTGGAGACCAGGTCGCCCTTCATGAACTGGGGCTGCCGGCGCCGATCCACGGTCACGCTGCCGGACAGGTCACTGTCGCCCACCTTGCCCTTGAAGTGCTGGAAGCCCCACACCTGGTCCTTTTGCGTCAGCCGGCCACTCAGGCTGTAGGCGCGGGTGGCGGGGACCGGCACGCCGATGATCGGATACAGGTCGCCCAGGCTGCGGCCTTGCAGGGCGAGCTGCAGGTCCAGCGTGCCGAGCTTGGCCGGGTCGTGCACCGTGCCCTTGGCGGCGGCGCGGGTGGGGCCGATGGCGAGGTTACCGTCGAAGGCGACGTCCGGCGAGCGGGTGCCCTTCGATCGCACCATGCCCTTGCCCGAGCTGGCCTGGCCATACAGCACGCTGTTGAACAACTGCCAGTCCGCCTTGACCTGCAGGATGGGGTTCAGTGCGCCTTCCACTTGCAGCTTGCTGTTCACCTGCGCCTTGGGGAAGCGGCCGAAGCGGGACGGATCAAACCCGGTCACCGCGCCGGTCAGCCGGAAGTCCTTGGTCGTCCCGAGCGAGATTTGCCCCGCGCCCTGCAAGCGGCTGGCGCCGGCCTGCAGCAGTTGCTTGACCATCACCTCGCGGCCCTGCCGGTGGCCTTCGAAACCGAAGCGGTAGGTCCCCTGCCCCAGGGCGGCTGTCAGGCGTTGCCCGCCGGGCTCCTGGCCGAAACCGATGTTCCCCGCCAGATGCAGTGACCGCCAGCGGCTGTGCAGGCCGCGCGGGTCCAGGTTGCTGCTGTTCAGCGCCAGGCTCAGTTCGCCGCCCTTGTAGGCGCCGCTGCCGGTCACCTGGCCGCCTTCGCCCAGGTCGATCTTGATGGCGGGCAGCTCCAGTGCCTGCCAGGGGCCGCCGAAATCCGCCTGCGCGACGGTGAGCGGCATGCGGTTGTTGTCGATCCGGCCCGGTATCGCATTGTTGACCCGCAGCAACCCCTTGATCGCCTGCGGGCTGGTGGGCTGAGCCTGGAACAGGACGTTGAGATCGGCATCCGGCGCCCGCTCCACCCAGTCGCGGGGACGGATGCGGTTGGCGGTGGCCTGCATGCGTTCCACGGCCAGCGGTGCGAACGGGGTGAGCACGCCTTCGGCATGGGCGACCGCCTGGTGGGCATGGGCATCCGCCCGTAGCGCGATGCGGGTGAGGGTACCGGTCAGCCGGGCGGTGGCGGTGTAGATGGTCGGTTTGTCCGCGTTGACCAGGGTCAGCGTGCTGTCCAGGTCGAAGGGCGGCCGGGCGGCCAGTTTCAGCTGGCTATTGACGATGCCGACGGCGCTGTCGGTCCGCAGTGTGGCGGCCCAGTCGCTACGGCCACCGGTCAGGCTGCCGCTGACGTTGCGCAGGAGCTGGCTGGCGCTGGGGCCGTTCAGTTGCAGGGTCGGCAGCTTGAGCTGGTCGATCCGCAGGCCGAGCGGTGCGCGCAGATCGGTCGGCGCCTTCGCCGGCCCCTTGCCGGCGGACCAGCCGACGGTGGCGGCGCGGGCACTCAGTTCGCGGATAGACAGTTGCCGGAACAGCAGGCGCCACGGGCTCCAGCGGATGGCGGCATCCTGCACTTGCACATCCAGCGTCGGCTTCCGGTAGCGAAGATGGGCAATGCGAATCGGCCCCAGCAGCGTGCCACCGGCACCCTGAATGGTCAGTGCGCCGCCAGACCGTGCTGCGACCTGCTCCAGCGTCCAGCGCAGCACCGCCTCGCTATGCAGCGCAGCCGCCCCCCCGCCGAGCAGCAGCACGATCAGACCGGTGAGTGCCAGGAGGCGCGGATGTCGCATCGCTTTCCCTGCCGGTATCGGGTGGGTTGAGGGGGCCTGCAAATGCAGGAGCGTCAGGAAAATAGACCTCTCCTGGGTGAGGCGAGTTCTGAATCCCGGCTGAACGTCCCTCTTATCGAGCGTCATTCGGACGAAACAAATGCGCAGCACCGCTGCCGAAACGGGACTTGAACCAAAAACCGGGAGACCGCTCCACGGCTGAGCTTGCCGGGGCCGCAAGCCCTGCCTAGGGTGAAATCAGTCGCTTCCGTCGGCGGGCCTCTCCCGTTTCCGCTTATGCCTATCAGACCTCTTCGAATCGGACTGTCGCCGCGCGTGCTGCACCAATCTCCCCAACAGATGGGATTGCGCTGCAAGGCGGTGCAGTATCTGGAACAGTCGGTGGCCCACTGGATCATGGATGCCGGGCCGCTGGCGGTGATGCTGCCGACGCTGAACCGCGGCGGCGAAGTGCAGCGCGGCGACATCCAGCTGGATGCCTACGTCGACATGCTCGACGGGCTGGTGCTGCAGGGCGGCGTGGACATCAGCCCCGAGTACTATGGTGAACGGCCGGTGGCGGGCGTGATCAGCGATGCGGTCCGCGACCGCTTCGAGCTGGACCTGCTGCGCGCCTTCCACGCCGCCGGCAAGCCGGTGTTCGGCATCTGTCGGGGGATGCAACTGATCAACGTGGCCTTCGGCGGCACGCTCTATCAGGATCTGGAGCAGGCGGGCGTGCAGCGTATCCCGCACAACCATCCGGACCGTTACGACACCAATTCCCATGCGGTAAGGTTGGTGGCGGACAGCACGCTGGCGCGGCTCTATCCCGGCGCTGAGAGTTTCGAGGTGACCTCCATCCATCACCAGGCGGTGAAGGAGCTCGGCAAGGGGCTGCAGATCGAGGCGTGGTCGGTGGAGGACGAGGTGGTGGAGGCGTTGCGGCTGGAGGACGACGACCGGTTCGTGTTCGGGGTGCAGTGGCACCCGGAATTCCACGGTGGCGGATTGATGGATTGCCGACCGTTGTTGCAGGAGTTTCTGGCGCACGCGGCGCGGGTGGCGAAATTGCCGACGACGGTGTGAGGGGGCGGTGGGGTGTGGCCCCGTTGTTGGTGTTATGCGCTGACGCGCAATTGATTTTGATGTGGGGTCTCGTCCCCACGGACGAGATTCTTTCTTTGCGCCGCCAAAGAAAG
>CBIHQA010000325.1:0-5110 GCA_966211475.1 uncultured Neisseriales bacterium | reverse complement strand
AAACGGCTGCCCGCCAGCATGGAGAACAGCGCCTCGTAGTCGCCCGAGGTCACCACGCTGAAACCCGCGCTGCGGAAGGCTGGCGTCACGCTCCAGGTGTCGCCCAGTCCGGTGCGCAGGCGTTTGAGTTCGTCCAGCGTGTCGATGTGGGCGAAGCGGGGCTGGTCTTCCTTGCGGATCAGCAGCAGCCGGTAGCCCAGCAGGCCCTTGTCGATGGGGATGCGGATGGGCAGCAGTTGCTGCTCCAGTTCCTCGGTGCTGACCAGCACGGTGACGTGGATACGGCCGTCGGGCCGGCCGAGCTCCAGGATCATGCGCTGGCGGTTGAGCACATTGTCGGACAGTTGCAGGTCATACGGGCCGAAGTCGCTGCGGGTATGCTCCAGCACCTGGCGAAGCAGCTCGTAGGGGTATTGGTAGCGGACGTCCTGCTCGGATTCGGGGCGGGGAAAGACCACCAGCAGCGACGCATGTGCGCCGCCGGCCAAGATCAACAGCAGCACGACAAGGCGGCGCAGGATCAACATGGTGGCAGGCCGGATGGCCGGGAAAGCGGACCGATCCGGGAATTACATCACAGCTTTCCGATGCTGGGCGAGTGTTTGCGGCACGCCGCCGACCTGTCTTTTGGGGAGGGTTGGACGGCGGCGTTGCCTGTGCTGAGCAGGACTACAGCAGGCGGGCGAGCAGCGCGCCTTCCGCGTTGCCCAGCAGGGCCAGCGGCAGGCGGACGTGGTGGCCATTGCCCGGCGCCAGCGCGGTCGCCGCGCCGTCCATCGTGGTCATGCCGGCGACTTCGACAGTGCGGTTGCCGTCCGGGTGAATGACTTCCAGCCGGTCGCCCTCGGCGAAGCGGTTCTTCACCTCGACCTCCGCCCAGCCATTGCCGACGATGGTGACGTCACCCACGTACAGGCTGCGCTTGGCTTCTGACACGCCGCTCAGGTAGTTCTGGTATTCCTGGGTGTGATGACGCTGGTAGAAGCCGTCGGTGTAGCCCCGGTTGGCCAGGCCTTCCAGCTCGGCGATCAGCATCGGGTCGAAGGGGCGGCCGGCCACCGCGTCGTTGATAGCACGGCGGTAGACCTGGGCGGTGCGCGCCACGTAGTAGCGGCTCTTGGTGCGGCCTTCGACCTTCAGCGAATCCACGCCGATCTTCACCAGCCGTTCGACGTGCTCGACTGCCCGCAGGTCCTTGCTGTTCATGATGTAGGTGCCGTGCTCGTCCTCCAGGATCGGCATCAGCTGGCCCGGGCGGGTGCCTTCCTCGATCAGGTAGACGCGGTCCGCCAGCGGGTGGCGCAGGGTGGCGTCGACCGGGGCGAAGGCCTTTTCGGCGGTTTCCTGCGCGGCGCGGAAGTCGAAGCCTTCCAGCTTGTGGATGTCGCCGCTGCCGTCTTCCTCCGCATTCATTACCTTGTAGTCCCAGCGGCAGGAGTTGGTGCAGGTGCCCTGGTTGGGGTCGCGGTGGTTGAAGTAGCCGGACAGCAGACAGCGGCCGGAATAAGCGATGCACAGCGCGCCGTGCACGAACACTTCCAGCTCCATCTCCGGACAGCGCTGCTTGATTTCTTCGACCTCGTCCAGGCTCAGCTCACGCGACAGGATCACCCGGGTCAGGCCCATGCGCTGCCAGAACTTCACATCCGCCCAGTTCACCGCGTTGGCCTGCACCGACAGGTGCACCGGCACCTCCGGCCAGCGCTCGCGCACCATCATGATCAGGCCGGGGTCGGCCATGATCAGCGCGTCCGGCTTCAGGTCGATGACCGGCGCCAGGTCGTCCAGATAGGTCCGCAGCTTGCTGTTGTGCGGGAAGATATTGCTCGCCAGGAAGAACTTGCGGCCGCGCGCATGTGCGCCTTCGATGCCTTCCGCCACCTTCTCCAGGGTGGAGAATTCGTTGTTGCGGGCCCGCAGGCTGTAGCGCGGCTGACCGGCATAGACCGCATCCGCGCCGAAGTCGAAGGCGGTGTGCATGCGGTCGAGCGAGCCGGCGGGTAAAAGCAGTTCGGGGGCGCGCAACATGGGGCAAGGTCCAGACAGGAAAGCCGCGCAGTATATCGAAAAGCGCTGATAAATCCGAACGTTAGGTGACAGGCGGAGCGAGGGGCGGCTTACTTTTCCAGCCAGCGGCGCAATGTCTCGCCGGTGTGCTGGCGATAGATCTCGTCAATGCGCCCGGTCGATGCCATGGCCTTCAGCGCTCCGTCCAACTGCTGGGCCTCCTTGGTCCGGGCTTTCGAAAAGATGGTGTACTGCGGGACCGCCTCGATCACTGGCAACAGCACCTTCAGTGGCAGCCGCTTGTCGCGGATCTGCACTTGCAGCCAGAACAGATCGTCGAAGGTCGCATCGATCCGGCCGACCACCAGTTGCCGCAGCAGGCTGCTGCTCTCGTAGTCGTAGACCGGCTGCCACTGGTGGTTGCGCTTGAATTCCTCCGGATAGACATAGCCGTTCACCAAGCCCACGCTCGCCCCGCGGAACATGTCCAGGCCGCTGTAGCGCTGGTAGGGGCTTTCCTTCCGCACGATGGCGGACAGCATCCAGTATTCGGTGACGGTGTTCAGGCGGGGCAGGTCCTCGTCTTCGTCGGGCGAGGTGAACAGCTTGGCGTCGATCTTGCCGGCGCGGACCATTTTCCGGCAGGCGTCGTAGGTGGTGTAGACGTAGTTGAGCTGCAAGTTCTGCGAACGGGCGGCCTCGTTCAGGATGTCGACCGTGATGCCGACCACCTTCTTCTTGGCGCCGGAGTAGGCGTAGGGCTCCCAGTCGTCGTAACAGACGCTCAGCGGCCTCCCGCCGGCCAGCGCCGGCAGTGACATCACTGTTATGCAGAGTGCTGCCCACGGCAGCAGAGACCGTTTCATGGTGCGACCTTCGGCGGAAACGGGGGCATACGCCTTGATCAGTATAGGTAGGGGTCTGGCCCCGTTGCCAAAGTTCACCCGGTTTGGCGCCGCCCTGCAAGTCAAACCCCGGGCGGCCCACAATACGCCTGCCAATGACACTCCCCTTGCTGCCCCGCCTTGGTAACGTTATGATGCAGAACGAACGTTCTAAAACTTCCACGGACTGTTACGGGTAGGGACCAACCATGCCGCCGATCAACCGCGATCACGAATACCTGGCGAAACTGCAGGACTACTACGCCGACTACCGGTCCCTGCCGTCCTACGCCAGCATGGGCCACTTGCTCGGCATGGCATCGAAGTCCGCGGTGTCCGCGCTGGTGAAGCGCCTGCAACTGCAAGGCTTCCTGGAAGTCACGCCGGACAAGCGCCTGGCGCCGACCGGCCGCTTCTTCGCCCGCCCGCTGGCCGAGGATGCGGTACGCGCCGGTCTGCCCGCTGAAGTCTCCAGCAGCATGCGCGACGCGCTGACCCTGGACGAATATCTGGTCGAAAAGCCCTCTCAGACCGTGCTGATCACGGTGAAGGGCGATTCCATGATCGACGCACTGATCCAGGAGGGCGACATCGTCGTGGTGGAAAAGCGCGTGGCGGCCAACGTGGGTGACATCGTGGTCGCCATCGTCGATGGTGAGCTCACCCTCAAGTACCTGGACAAGGACAGAGAAGGCTTCTGGCTACGCCCCGGCAACCCAGCCTATGCCCCCATCCGGCCCAAGACCGGGCTGGAAATCTTCGGAGTGGTGGTGGGATTGGTGCGCAAGCTCTGATCCGGCAGGCTGGTCGGTAGCCTGGCTGATACGTTCTCGCCAATCCAGTGCTGAGGATTCCTGTCAGAAGGGGCATGTGCTGAAACCTTTCCGCACCTCGCCGGCCGCAGCAAGCGGTATGTTCCAATCAACACGTTCCCATTAGCGTGGAGAACAACATGTCCGAACGACTGACCGGCGGCTGCCAATGCAGCGCAATCCGCTACGAAGTGGTTTCCGACGACCTGGAGGCCTACTACTGCCATTGCCGCATGTGCCAGAAGGCCTTCGGCAACATCTTCGCCACCTTCATCAACGTGCCGCGCGACCAGGTTCGTTGGCTGGCGGTAGAACCGGCCTATTTCGAATCATCGAAGCTGGCATTGCGTGGCTTCTGTGCCCGCTGCGGCACCCCGCTGAGCTTCCATTACCACAGCTCCAAGCGCATGGACCTGTCGGTAGGCAGCCTGGACGAACCCGCACGCGTTCACCCGGCGGGGCACTACGGGGTGGAGAGCCGCGTGGCGCCTTTCCAGCGGCCGGATGGCCTGCCGGAACACCGGACCGACGAAAACGAGGAGTACTTGGCGAAGTGGCATGCCGCCTACGGTGAGAACAGCGAGCCGGGGCCGCAGGTCGGGCAATAGCGGCGCGTGTACGACGCCGTGGCGTTGCCGCCAGAGATAGCGGGCCGATCAGGTTTGCTGCGCTAAGTGATGCGGGAGTGGCCGGTAACTTCGGTGCCGCGTCCTACCACAGCCAGAACAGCAGCGCCCAACCGTAGTTCACCACCGCGCAGGCACCCGCCAATGCGACCACCGCTGCCAGACGGCGCGTCAATGTGGGTGCATAACGCCTCGCCACCGACCAGCCCAGCCACATCGTCCACAGCGTGGACAACACCAGCAGCGTGGCACGGGTCGGCGATACCCAGTCCAGCGGCACGCCTTCGGCCTTGAGCAACGTCACCGTCAGCGCGGACAGACCCAGGAACACCCCGCAACCCCCCAGCGGAATCAGCGACTGCGCCAGATGGTTGAAGCCCCGAAGACCCTTCGCGCCAGCGAGACGGGCCGCCAGCCACACACACAACGCCACCGCACTGCCGACCACCAAGCCGGTGATGCCGATGTAAGCCAGCAGCAGCGCCCCATCCAGCCAGGAGAAGGTGTCGTTAACTTCCGGGTAGTGGGTGAACACCCACCACGGAGAATTGGTCTCCAGCGGCCAGAAGATCTCGCGGTTCACCAGCCATTCCGCGATCGCCTGTTTGGCGGCCACCAACCAAGGACTGGCGGAGCACTTGAAGGCGCCCATCGCAAGGCCGATCACGCCGAAGATCAGCAGCGTGCTCTGCCAGCCGGATTGCTCGCGGTCGCCATGGCGGACGATCTCTTCGTTGGGGGTACGCAGCGCCAGCGTGATCGCGTCGCGGTGGCCGCTGCA
>CBIHQA010000324.1:0-5110 GCA_966211475.1 uncultured Neisseriales bacterium | reverse complement strand
TCCCGACCTCGGGGACGAACGGGCGGATTGTAGTCCCTTCCGCCTGAGTTATCCACAACAGCCGACGAATTTCAGGCTTGACAGCGCGGGGGAAATCAGTGTCAAATCAAACGTTTGATATCTACCGAATTCGCCAGAGGAAGGCTGCATCATGAAGCGTACTTTTCAACCGTCCGTCGTTCGCCGCAAGCGCACCCATGGTTTCCTGGTCCGCATGCGCTCCAAGGGCGGTCGTGCCGTGATCGCCGCGCGTCGCTCCAAGGGTCGCACCCGCCTCGGCGTCTAAATCGGCTTGAAAGCCGATTCGACGAGGGGCTTCCCCCGCGCATACCGCCTGACAAAAACGGATGAGTATTCATCCGTTTTTGGTTTTCGGCGGTCCCTGCACGGTACGTTCTTTCAGTTGCTGTACAAGCCGAACGCCCGGCCGGAACCCCGGCTCGGCGTGGTGGTGAGCAAGAAGATTGCCAAGGCGGCCGTTCGCCGCAACTACGTCAAGCGCCTGTGCCGCGAGTTCTTCCGCACGCACCGGACGCTGTTTGCCGGTTTCGACGTGGTGGTGCGGGTCAAGAAGGCGCCAACGCGTCACGACTTCGCTGCCGCCTGTCAGGAACTGGTACAGCTCACGCAACGGTTGCCGCGCACGGTCACGCAACGAGCATGAGTTCCGGTCCATCCGCGAACCACACGGTGTCACCTGACAGTGCCCAACGCTCCATTCCGGGCACGCTGTTGCTGGGTGCCATCCGCGCCTACCAGCTGGGAATTTCTTCCTGGCTGCCGGCTCGTTGCCGCTTTTATCCCACCTGCTCCTGCTACGCCCAGGAGGCCGTGATCAAACACGGCCCACTGCGCGGAAGCTGGCTCGCCGCCAAACGCATCGCCCGCTGCCATCCGTTCTCGGCGGGTGGTTTCGATCCTGTCCCCTAGCTGGCTATAGGTTGATTCGCATGGAATTGCGCCGCCTGGTCGTCTTCATTGTGTTCTCGATTTCGGTGCTGCTGTTGTGGCAGCAATGGGAACGCTATCGTCACCCTGAACTGGCTCAGGCCCCTGCTGCCCAGACCGCGACGACCGCGGGCAATGAGCAGGCCCCGGCCGCTGCCGGCCAGACGGCTGCGCTGCCGGCGGATGCCGCCGCGCTGGAAAAGGGTGAGCGCATCAAGGTCACCACCGACCTGTTCGCTGCCGAGGTGGATACCGTGGGCGGTGACCTGCGCAAGCTGACGCTGCTGCAGTACGGTGCCACCCACAATCCGAAGCAGCCCTTCGTGCTGATGCAGGAAGGTCCGGACGACATCTATATCGCCCAGACCGGCTTCATGCCGGATGCGTCCAAGCTGCCGACCCACCGCACCCGCTTTACCGCCGCGGCTGGCGAGTACACCATCCCCGCCGGGCAGGACAAGCTGGCGGTGCGTCTGACGGCCCCGGCCGCCAACGGCGTGACGGTGCACAAGATCCTGACCTTCCACCGCAACAGCTACCTGATCGACGTCACCTACGAGATCGACAACGCCTCGGGCAAGACCATCAGCCCGCGCGCCTATTACAAGGTGGTGCGCGACGGCAAGGAACCGGAGCAGGCGAGCCGCTTCCAGCACACCTTTACCGGTGCGGCGGTGTTCACCAGCCAGAAGAAGTACCAGAAGGTCACCTTCTCGGACATCGACAAGCAGAAGGACAACTTCGTCAACCAGTGCAACAACGGCTGGGTGGGCATGGTGCAGCACTACTTCACCACCGTGTGGATGCCGCCGAAGTCCGCCAAGGCTGACGACGAGGATTGCGCGAAGGGAGCGGATCGCCACTTCGAACTGCGCAAGCTGGACAACGGTTTGTACTCGATGGGCACCGTGGTGGACATCGGCGCCATCGCGACCGGCACCAAGAAGAGCTACACCGTGCCGCTGTATACCGGCCCGGAAGAGTACAACCAGATGGTCAAGGTGGACCCGAGCCTGGTGCTGACCAAGGACTACGGCATCTTCACCATCATCGCCGCGCCGCTGTTCTGGCTGCTGGTGAAGCTGCACGCGCTGGTCTCCAACTGGGGCTGGGCGATCGTGCTGCTGACGTTGCTGATCAAGCTGGTGTTCTTCTACCCGTCCGCCGCCAGCTACCGCTCGATGGCCAAGATGCGTGACGTGGCGCCGCGTCTGGAGCGTCTGAAGCAGCAGTTCGGCGATGACCGCCAGAAGCTGCACCAGGCGATGATGGAGCTGTACAAGACCGAGAAGATCAACCCGCTGGGCGGTTGCCTGCCGATGGTGATCCAGATCCCGGTGTTCATCGCGCTGTACTGGGTGCTGCTGGGCTCGGTGGAACTGCGCCAGACGCCGTGGATGTTCTGGATCCATGACCTGTCGCAGCCGGACCCGTTCTACATCCTGCCGGTGATCATGGCGATCTCGATGTGGTATCAGAGCACCTTGAACCCGGCACCGGCAGACCCGATGCAGGCCAAGATGATGAAGATCATGCCGCTGGCGTTCAGCGTGTTCTTCTTCTTCTCGCCGAGTGGTCTGGTGATCTACTGGCTGGTGAACAACTTGCTGTCGATTGCTCAGCAGAAGCTGATCTACAAGCAGCTGGGGATGAGCAAGAAGGACGCGAAGAAGTAAGCATCAGGTAGTAAGCTGGACGGGCCGCGAAAGCGGCCCGTTTTGCATGGGGCGGCTCTTTGCGCTACTCAGCGTTTGCAAACGGGGTGTCAGCCACTGCGGTGTGTTTCGCGCCCCGCGTCCTGAGAGGCGGGAACCGCTGGCTCTCGTAGGTTGGTGCTGAGTAAAGCGAAGCCCAACAAAGCATCGGTTCTACGTCGTCACGTTGGGGTTCGCTTTGGCTCATCTCAACCTACAAAAACTTACAACATCACACAACGACCCTGGCGACTGAAAATCCATGAGCCGTCCTGATCTGATCGCTGCGATTGCTACCGCCCCCGGCCGGGGAGGCGTGGGGGCGATTCGTCTTTCCGGGCCCCATCTGGGCAAGCTGGCGGCGGTACTTGCTGGGAGGGTGCCGACGCCGCGGATGGCGACATTGACGACGTTCCGGGATGAGGAAGGGGCGGCGATCGATCAGGGGCTGCTGCTCTACTTCCCCGCACCGCATTCCTACACCGGTGAGGATGTGATCGAGCTGCAGGGCCACGGTGGGCCGGCGGTGCTGCAACGGCTGTTAAAGCGTTGCCTAGCGCTGGGTGCGCGGTTGGCGGCACCGGGGGAGTTCACCCGGCGGGCCTTCCTGAATGACAAGCTGGACTTGGCGCAGGCCGAGGCGGTGGCGGATCTGATCGAGGCGAGTAGCGAGGAGGCGGCGAAGAGCGCCATGCGTTCGCTGTCCGGTGACTTCTCGAAGCGGGTGCATGGGCTGGTGGAGGGTCTGATCAATCTGCGCATGCTGGTCGAGGCGAGCCTGGATTTCCCGGATGAGGACATCGATTTCGTCGAGGCCGGCAATGCCCTGGGGCAGTTGCGGCGTTTGCAGGACGACCTGCGGACCTTGACCGGCAATGCCCGCCAGGGCCGATTGCTGCGCGACGGGCTGACGGTGGTGCTGGTTGGCCAGCCCAATGTCGGTAAGTCCAGCCTGATGAACCAGTTGGCCGGCGATGACGTGGCGATTGTCACCGAGGTGGCGGGCACCACCCGCGACACGTTGCGCGAGTTGATCCACATCGAGGGTATTCCGCTGCACCTGGTCGATACGGCCGGGCTGCGCGAGACCGAGGACACGGTGGAGCGGATCGGCATCGCCCGCACCTGGTCGGCGGTCGAAAAGGCCGATGTGGTGCTGCTGCTGATCGATAGCCAGCATGGTGTGTCGGAGGCAGAGGCCGCGATTCTGGCGCGGCTGCCGGCGGTGCCGCGGCTGACGGTGTTTAACAAGATCGACCTGACCGGCGAGGCGCCGGCCACGCTGGATGGCGAGCACGGCTGGACGGTGCGGCTGTCCGCGCGCGAGGGTGCCGGGGTCGATCTGCTGCGTGCCAAGTTGCTGGAACTGGCGGGCTGGCAGGGCGGCGAAGGGGTGTTCCTGGCGCGAGAACGACACCTGGCTGCGCTGGCGCAGGCGGCGGGCCATATGGACACCGCCGACCAGGTTTACCGCCAACTGGAACTGTTTGCGGAGGAGCTGCGGCTGGCTCAGGTGGCGTTGTCGTCGATCACCGGCGAGTTCACCGCGGACGATCTGCTCGGTGTGATCTTCTCACGCTTCTGCATCGGGAAATGACGCGTCTCCACCCTGCCCGTCTGCTGGCGTTCGCGCTGTGCCTGGTGGCCGCGCGGGTGGGAGCCGTCACCTTTGTGACCGAAAACAATCCGCCCTTGAGCTACGACCAAAAGGGTCGGGTGGGTGGCATTGCGACAGCCATCGTCGAGGAGATGGCACGCCGTGCGATGTTGCCGGCGCGGGTGCAGCTTTACCCCTGGCCGCGGGCGCTGGCGTTGGCGCAGACGACGCCGGATGCCTGCGTGTTTTCCACCGCGCGGACACAGAATCTAGAGCATCGCTTCCGCTGGATCGGCCCGATCGGCGTGTCGACCTGGGCGCTGTTTGCGCGGGATGACTTCCAGATCCGCCTGGTGCGGCTGGAGGATGCAAGGGACTTCCAAGTGGGCGTGGCCAACGGTAGCGCACAGGCGGACTGGTTGCAGGAGGCAGGCTTTGACCGGCTGGAGCGCAGCGGGGACGACCGGGCCAATCTGGCGCTGCTGACCCATGGCCGCATCGACCTGTGGCTGACGGACCTCTACAAGGGGTCGCTGCTGGCGGGCGAAGCCGGTGGCCATGTGCGCCCGGTGTTCACGGTGCGGGAGGTGAAGTATTACCTGGCCTGCAACCCGGGGTTTCCGCTGGTTCAGGCGGAGGCGTTGCAGGGCGCGCTGGAGGCGATGCGGCGGGATGGAACCACGCGTCGGTTGGCAGAGTTGCATTCTCGGCCGTCGGCGTGAGTTGGTTTGGGTGGTGATGTTTCTATCGGCGCAGGATCCGGAGCGGGTGGTGGTTTTCCGCTGATCGTGCGATCAGCCGGTTGGTGGCGGGCGTGGTCCCGGCCGCCTTTGGCCTCCGGGCGCGGGCGGCTCGCGGCGGTGTTATCTGC
>CBIHQA010000323.1:0-5143 GCA_966211475.1 uncultured Neisseriales bacterium | reverse complement strand
CGCGGGCGTAGGGTTGCCTTTCTTTGGAGAAGCAAAGAAAGAACCTCGTCGCAGGGGGGCGAAACCCCCGCCAAAAGCCTTTGACTTGCGCGACAGCGCATAGAACCAGATTCCCCCGTCCCCCCGGAATTGTCACGGTCGAAACGGCCGCTGCTGTGTCGGGCGCCCCTGAAACCCGTCCGTACACTGTGCAAACGGCCGCATCGAGACGGCCACTTCCACCCCCGGGGATATCATGCGTTTGTTCCACGACCTGTCCGCATCGGCCGTGATTGCCGGTTTCGTCACCGTCCTGGTCGGTTTCACCAGCTCCGCCGTGATCGTGTTCCAGGCTGCCACCGCCGCTGGCGCGGGCGCCGCCGAGATCGCCTCCTGGATGTGGGCATTGGGGCTGGGCATGGGCATCACCTGTATCGGCCTGTCCTTGCGCTACCGGCAGCCGGTGGTCACCGCCTGGTCCACGCCGGGCGCCGCGCTGCTGGTCACCAGCGTGGCGGGCTTGCCGATGTCGGCCGCGGTTGGGGCCTTCGTGGTGTCGGCGCTGCTGATCATTCTGGTCGGTGCCACCGGCTGGTTCGAGCGGGCCATCTCGCGCATCCCGGTGCCGCTCGCCTCTGGCATGCTGGCTGGCGTGCTGCTGCGCTTTGGCACCGAAGCATTCGGGGCGATGAAGACCGAACTCGCGCTGGTGCTGCCGATGTTTCTGATCTACCTGGCCGGCCGCCGCTACTGGCCGCGCTATGCGGTGATGAGCGTGCTGGCGCTGGGCATCGGCATCGCGGCGGTGCGGGGAGAGCTGCACCTGGCCGGCGTGACGCTGGCGCTGGCCAAGCCGGTGTTCACCATGCCGACCTTCTCCTGGTCGGCGCTGATTGGCGCGGCGGTGCCGCTGTTCGTGGTGACCATGGCCTCGCAGAACGTGCCCGGCGTGGCGGTAATGCGGGCCTCCGGCTACGACACGCCGGTGTCGCCGGTGATCACCTGGACCGGCGTCACCACGCTGGTATTGGCGCCATTCGGCGGTTTCGCCATCAATCTGGCGGCGATCACCGCCGCCATCTGCATGGGCCGCGAGGCGCATGAGGACCCGGCGCGCCGCTACATGGCAGCAGTGATGGCCGGCGTGTTCTACCTGCTGCTGGGCGTATTCGGCGCGACGGTCGGCGCGCTGTTCACCGCCTTCCCCAAGGCGCTGGTGTTGGCGGTGGCCGGCTTCGCACTGATCAATACCATCGGCGCCGGGTTAGCCGCCGCGATGCGCGACGACGAGCAGCGCGAACCGGCACTGATCACCTTCCTGGTTACCGCCTCCGGCGTGTCGCTGTTCGGCATCGGCTCGGCGTTCTGGGGGCTGGTGGGCGGCGTGTTGGCGATGGCGGTGCTGAGCTGGCGGAAGCGCGCTTGAGAGGGTGCGCCTGACGGGGCGAACTCAGGCGAGGTCGAACAGCAGCACTTCGCAGTCCTGCTGGGCATGCAAGGTCCAGGCAGCCGAGTCGGTTCGGGCTGCGCCGTCCCCCGCGATGAGCGGCGTGCCTTCCAGCAGCACCTCGCCCCGGATCACATGCAGATAGGTTCGCCGCCGTCCGCCGGGCGACCAGGTGAGCGACTGGCCGGACTCCCGTTCCGTCACGAACAATTGGGCGTTCTGCGCGAGAACCAGCGCGCCGTCGGCGCCGTCCGGCCCAGCGAGCCGGCACCAGCGGCCGCGCCGCGCGGCGGGGTCGAGCCGGCGGGTTTCCACGCCCGGCGGCAGCCCGGTGGCGGCTGGGCGGATCCAGATCTGCAGATGGTGGTCCGGCTCGCTGGCCGAGGCATTCATCTGGCTGTGGCGGATGCCGTGGCCGGCCCGCATTAATTGCAGCTCGCCGACCCCGACGATGCCCCGGTTGCCGAGGCTGTCGACATGCTCGATCGCGCCGGACAAGGGGTACAGCAGGATGTCCACATCCCGGTGCGAGTGCATCGGGAAGCCCCGGCCGGGGGCGATCACGTTCTCGTTCAGCGCATGCAGGTCGCCGAAGCCGTTCCAGTCCGCATTGCGGTAACGGCCGAAGGAGAAACTGAAACGGGCCGACAGCCAGCCGCGTTCGTCCTGCCCGCGCTCGCTGGCGCGCCGGACCGCCCAGGGGGCCGCATTCATGGCGGTGTCTCCGGCCCGCGCGCAGCCGAAACCTGACCACTGGCGCCCATCATCGTGCTCCGTTATTCGTGTTTTGTTCCCTCAGACCGGAACGGACCGAGGTCGTTGCATGCCACGCGACGAGGGGCTTGACCTTCCCACCATGGGAAGCCTGACAGTGAAGATTCACCTCTCTCTACAGGAGCAACACCATGCTGGAACTTCAACTGGAAGGCATGAGCTGCGGCGGTTGCGTCAGCAGCGTCACCCGTGCGCTGCGCGGTCTGGATAGCAGCGCGACGGTCGACGTCGACCTGGCCACGCAGCGCGTCCGTGTCGACGGCAATATCGATGCAGCGCAGGCCCGGCAAGCGCTGGACGATGCCGGCTACACCGTGCTCGCCGCCCAAGAGGCTTGACCGCTTGTGAAAAATTCTACTGCGCGCCCCGATCTCGGTCCTGCGATGCTCACCGTACCTCAGTACGGCTGTGCTTCTCGAACCAAGCTCGGGCCGCTCGCTACGAATTTTTTCACAAGCGCTGATCGTCATGGCCGGCCTAACCGTCCGGCGGCGGCCCCTGTTCCTGCCGACCAACGGAACAGTCTGTTGCAGCGAACTCGGCCATCGCCTGCCAAACTGTAGGACACAGCCCGGATCGCGCTCCCGTACAATGACGGCCGCGCGAAGCGGGCTTTTTCACCGTTCTATTCGTGTTGTCGCCCGGCAGGGCGAGGCAGCAGGCCGAATCGAGGGGCTCCATCCGCGATTCGACAATCACAAATGGTTTCCGGAAGACGCACTTCTCGGAGGCATCGGGAAGTCGAGCAAGGCGAGGGAGCAGTCGGATGTCGGGGTGGCGATGGTTGGCGGGCGCGGCGTTAAGCGGCGTGTGCCTGACGGTGGCAGGGGCGGCGCTGGAGTTCGAGTCGCCCCGCGCACGCGGTCTGCTGGCGGAAGCCGCCAATTTCGAACGCACCGATCCGTGGCGGGCCGCTGTCGACTATTGCGCCGTGGCCCGCATGGGCGTGCCGGAAGGGCAGTACCGGTTGGGCATGCTGTTCGCCTTTGGCCAGGGCGTGCCGGAAGACCGGGTGGCCGCCGCCTCGCTGTTCGCCGTTGCCGCCCAACAGGGGCACAGCGAAGCCCAGAACATGCTGGACACCATCCATCTAGGTGCCGAGCAGCTTCCCGACTGCGTGCTGGCAGAGAAGGATCCGCCGCACGGCCTGAAGATCGACCCGTCCGGCGAGGACCTGGATACTCTGATCGCCGGCCTGCCGGCGCAACGCCGCTGGGTGGTGGACCTGGTGAAGCATCTAGCGGTCTGGCATGACGTCGATCCGCGTCTGGCGCTGACCATCGTGTCGGTCGAATCGCGCTTCCAGGTCGGTGCCCGTTCGCCCAAGAGCGCCATGGGGCCGATGCAGCTGATCCCGGCAACCGCCGCCCGCTTCAATGTGAAGGATGCCTTCAACGCCAGCCAGAACATCCGTGGCGGGTTGACCTATTTGCGCTGGCTGTTGACCCGTTATCAGGGCGACGTCGCCATGGCTGCCGCCGGTTACAACGCCGGCGAAGGCGCGGTGGACCGTTATCGCGGCGTGCCGCCTTACCCGGAAACCCGCCAGTACGTGCAGCGGGTGTTGCAGCTCTACCGCTACCCGGTCCATCTGCCGGACGTGGCGCGCATGCCGGCCACCGCCACCGGCGTCGCACAGACCGACCGGCCGCCGGTGCCGCACTCCGAGCTGCGCTGACCGGTTTTTCCTAGTGGCCTCGCTGCTCGGAAGAGGCACCACACGTTCCGGCAACCTTGCGCGCCATCGCGCCGTGCCTTGGCGACGTCAGAAATCCAATCGCAAGACCCCCATGATCTGGTTGCTCTTGTAGTCGCCGCCTTCCAGTGTGGAGCGGCGGCGTTCGCGGGCCAGCTCCAAGTCCAGATGGACCTTTTCCGTCGGCGTGTAGGTGCCCTTCAGACTGGTGCGCCAGGTATTTTCCTTGTGTGCCGGAGTCAGGTAGCCATTGAAGCGGCCGCGGATGTTCTCAATCTGTGCGGTAAAGCCCAGCTTGGCGGTGGCCTGCCATAGCGCCTTGAGCAGCGCTCGCTGTTCGCGGGACGGAGAGGTGTTGTCGCCGCCGGCCGCCGGATAGCTGACTTGGTATCGGGCGGTGAACGAAGTCTTGCTAGTGGCATCCCAGTCGCCCTGGATGGAACGAAGGGTGCCGCTGCCCTGGTTGATCTCGCCGGTGCGGCGGAAGCGGCCGAGCATCCCGCTCAGCTTGGTCTTGTCCGTGATCTGCCAGCCGACGCGTGCCTCGATCTGTTTGTAGCGATAGTCGAGCGCATCGTTACTGTCGTAGTCCCGTCGCCCGTCGCGAAAGCGCACGTCTACCGTGGAGTCGCGACCGGATTTGTATTTCACGCCAACGAAACCCTGGCGGTCCTCGTGATCGAGCAGCTGCCTGACGCTGTTGCTGTGCTCCTGGTTGCCCTGTTCGGCACCCGCATAGGCGGTGATTTCGGGCGAGATCTCATAGCCCAGGCTGCCACTCAGGTCGGAATCCGTCACCACGTCATCGCCCTGGAAGCTGGAGAACGGCACCCGGTCGCGCTTGCGCTGCCAGTTGAGGTCACCCACCCAGCGGCTGGCGAAGCGGCTCAGCCATTCCACCCCGGCGTTGTAGGTGACCTTGTTCAGGTAGTCACGCTTGGCGTAGTGCGAGTCGGTGGCCCGCAAGTAGGCAGTGATGTGCTGCTGGCTGATGGTCTTGTCCAGTGAGACTTCGCCGGAGATGGCCGAAATCCGCTCCGACTGCTTGTCCGGCGTGCGGGTGAAGTTGTCGTCGTATTGCTCCTGTGCCGACACCGACAGGGTCAACGGTGTCGGGGTGGAATCCAGCACCGGGGCTGGCGCCGTGTTCTGGCCATCGGCCGGTGGCGCGACGCTGGAAGGGGCGGACGAGTTGGCCTGCGGCGCCACCGCCGGGCTGGTGGTCGGGACCACGTCTTCGGCGTGTA
>CBIHQA010000322.1:0-5167 GCA_966211475.1 uncultured Neisseriales bacterium | reverse complement strand
GGTGTCTGTCCCCCACCCCCACAAAACAGGTCTGCTTCAAAACTGGGGTGTGGGGGCGGCGGCCCCCCACAACCCACCCTACATGGAACCGAAAAGCTCGGGGACCGAACGCAACAAGGAGCCGAACCATGCACAGCAGCGTCGCGCTACTGGAAACCTATTTCGACGCCAAGGACCGCAACCGGCCCGGTCTGATCCGGGACGTGTTCGCGACCGACGCGCAAGTAACCTTCTCCATCGCCACCGATGCGATCAGCTTCCCGGCACGCCTCGCCGGCAGCGAGGAAATCGCCCGGGTGCTGGTCTCCGAATTTGCGGAGCGCTTTGAGCACTGCCGCAGCTACTACGTCTGCGACGCCGTACAGGAGCGGGACCACGGCATCGACCACCTGCCCTGGCGGGTGGTGATGAAAGAAGTCGGCGCACCCCGGCTGCGCGTTGGCGCCGGTCACTACCGCTGGCAGTTCGGCCGCACCGATGCCTGCTGCCTGCAGGTGCGCCAAATGCACATCCACATCGACCGCATGGAGACGGTGGATGACCCGGATGGCCGCCTGCGCACCGCGTTGCAGGCCCGCTTGCCCTACCCGTGGCTGACACCGGTGGAGTGGGGGCGCCATCTGCGGCTGTTGCAGGGCATCGATCCCGCATTTGGCTTCCTGGCGCATTTCGAAGGCCTGGATGAGGCGGCGGTCGCCTAACGGTTTGAAGTGTTGGTAGCGGTTGCCGTCGTCCCGACCCGTCCCGGTCGTGGCAGGCGGATGCCGTATCATAATCCGCTGTGTCGAACCAAGCCTGTCTCAGCGTCAGGTACTGAAGTGGACGGAACAATGCGCGTTTCCACCGGCCCCGTGGCCCTGGCCTTTGGCACCATCGCCCTGCTGGGCGTCGTGCCGACTGTCATCAAGGCCATCCATGCCGGCCCGTGGACGGTGGCGGTGGTGCGGCTGCTGATCGGCGCGATCGGTATCGGGCTGCTCGGCAGCTGGCGCGGCGAGCTGCGCTGGCCGGGGCGCCGCAACCTATGGGCGCTGGCGCAGATGGGCCTGTGCTTCGGCCTGCACTGGATCACCTATTTCTACAGCATCAAGCTGTCCACCCCCTCGCTCGCCAATGTGGCGCTGTCGATCTACGGCCCTTGCGTGATGGTGTGGGGCTGGGTGCTGCTGCGCCGCGCGGTGCGAGGCAGCGACCTGGTCGGCCTGGTCCTCGCGCTGGCCGGCATGCTGCTGTGTGTGCCGCACTTCTCACTCGGCGACGGGCAGACGGCGGGCTTCCTGATCGGGCTGGCGAGCGGCGTCATCTACGCCTTGATGCCGATCCTGCAACAGCGTGCGCCCGGGCTGCCGGTCACGCTGAAGGCCTTCGGCCAGTTCGGCTTCGCGCTGATTGCGTTCCTGCCCTTCCTCGGTCAGACCAACTGGAATCTGGATGGGCGCGACTGGCTGGGGCTGCTGTTCCTGGGCATCGGCGGCACCTTCATCGCCCACACCCTGTGGGTCCACGTGACCACCAAGTTGCCGCTCGCCGCGATCAGCGTGGTGTCCTATGGGCAGGTGCCGATGGCGATGTTCTTCTCCGTGCTGCTGCTGGGCGAGCAACTGCGCTGGCAACTGATTGCCGGGGCGGCGCTGATCGTGCTCGGCAATGCGGTGGGGGTGCTGTATCCGCTGTATCGGCAGCGGGTGGTATCTCAGGACTGAAGCCGTTCGGGACGCTTGCAAGCCAGGTAGCCAGGACGCCGCAGGCGGCTGGGGGAGGTGCTGCTACGCCCGCCGTCAGCGGGTCGAAGTATTCAGGCTGAAATACCGTCCCGGCGAGTCCCCCATGCAAGCACGAAACATCGCAATGAAGTTGCTCGGCGTCGCATAACCGAGCGCATCGGCCACGGTAGCGACGCTGTCGCTGGCGGCCAGCCGTTCCAGCGCGTGGATCAACTGCGCCTGGCGGCGCCATTGGGCGAAGCTCATCGCAGTTTCCGCCCGGAACAGCCGGCTGAGCGCGCGCGGCGACAGCCCGGCCCAGGCTGCCCATTCCTCCAGCGTGCGCGGGCTGCCGGGTTCGTCGAACAAAGCGGCGGCGATACGCTGGGCGCGCCGGTCGCTGGGCATCGGCAGGTGCAGGGGCTGTTGCGGCGCGCCGCACATCTCGTCCAGCAGCACCGCCAGCAGGCGCGTCTGGGATTCGTCCAACTGCGCCGGATCGGCCCACGAGACGGCCCGCCTGACCAAGGCGCGCATCAGTTCGTTGACGCCGAACACGCAGGGCTTGTCGGGCATCAGGTGCCCCAATCGCGGCGCCAGCAGCAGCGTCCAACCCGACAGGGCACCCTTGATGCTGACGCGGTGCGACACCCCGGGCGGAATCCAGCCGGCGCGGTGCGGTGGCATCAGCCAGGAGCCGTGCGGCGTCCGCACATGTACCAGGCCGCTTTCCACGCAGAACACCTGCCCTCGCACATGGTCGTGCCAGTCGTATTCGCGGTCGCCCAGCGGGAAGGCGCTGTGCGCGTCGTCCTCCCCCGGCAGGGCGATCAGGGGCGGGCCATCGGCGTGTTCGCTCAGGTCTGGGATGGGCTGGTCGGGTGGCATGGCCGGATTTCATTGTTTTTGCGCGGAATAACGTTATCAGTCATCGGCCACTTGCGACAAGACTAGTGCCCTGTCCCGCCGGCATGGTGCCGGTGGCCCACTCGCCCTGCAGGAGCAACACCATGTCGCATTCCCCGACGGCTGCCATGCCGATTCCCTTGATCCGGCCGCACATTCCGCCGTGGGTGGCGGTGGTCATCGCCTGCCTGTGCTCGTTTATGGTCGTGACCGACGGTGCAATCGTCAACGTGGCCCTGCCCAGCATGCAGGCGGAGCTCGGCCTGTCCGCCGTGGGCCTGCAATGGGTGGTCGACAGCTACCTCCTGATGCTGGGCGGCCTGATGTTGCTGGTGGCCCGGGCCAGTGACTTGTACGGGCGGCGGCGCGTGCTGCAAACAGGCCTGGCGGTCTTCACATTGGCGAGCCTGGTGGGTGGGCTGGCGTCCAGCGGTGCGATGCTGATCGCTGCCCGGGCGGTGCAGGGAATGGGCGCATCCGCACTGGCCACGTCGACGCTGGCGGTAATCGTGGCCGTGTATCCCGCCGGGGCGGCTCGGGGCAGGGCGATTTCGGTCTGGGCCGCGTCCAGCGCGTTGGCGTCCGCCTTCGGCGTGGTGGTGGGCGGGCTGCTGACCGCCCATGCCGGCTGGCGCTGGGTGATGGGCATCAACGTGCCCATCGGCTTGGTGCTGATGGCCCTGGTGTCGCGTTGCCTGGCGCCAGTGCCGGGCGGGCATCGCGGCACGCGCATGGATCTGTCTGGGGGCGTACTGATCACCGTGGGCATGGCCGCCTTGCTGTATGGCCTGTCGCAGTCGGCCAGTCTGGGATGGGGCGCCGCACCGGTGGTGGGTAGCTTGTTGCTGGCAGCGGCTTGCCTGCTGGCATTCCTGCGGGTCGAGTCGACCGTGCCGCAACCGCTGATCCGGCTGAGCGTGTTCAAGGTGTTCAATGTGAGCGTTGGCAGTCTGGCGGTGATCGGGCTGGGGGCCGCGCTCACCGCGTCGACTTTCTTTACGTCGCTGGTGCTGCAACAGCTGCTTCACTACGACGCCCAGCAGGCGGGGCTGGCGATGCTGCCGATGGCCCTCGCGCTGGCGGAGGCGGCTCTGCTCGCTCGCCGCATGATGGACGGTGGCGTGCGCGGCATCCCGTTCGTGGGTGGGCTGGTCGGCGCTGCCGGGCTGCTATGGATGGGCCAATTGTCGGCGGAGGCCACCAGCTACCTGGGCGGGGTGTTCGGCCCGACCTTGCTGACCGGCACCGGTTTGGGCCTGATGCTGATGACGGCCACCCATACCGCCCTCGACGGTGTGCCGGGCAATGATGCAGGCCTGGCCTCCGGGCTGTTCAACGCTTCCCGGCAGTTGGGGGCGGCCTTGGGGATCGCGGCACTGTCGACGCTGGCCCATGCCGTCGCGGCCTCGCACGGGGCGCTTGCCGGATATCGCGCGGCGTTTGTGGCGACCGCGGTGATCGCCGCATTGGCCGGCGTGATCACCTTGCTGTTGTATCGCCCGCGGGTGTGAGCCTGGACGGCGCAGACGCGTTCGTCCAACGGGGTAGCGAATCGCTTTGAATCCTTTTGCGGTGATGCCCCCTCTTTACCGGCATCATCACCCCTCAAGGAGAATCTGATGCGTATGGCTCGAAACCTGCCCGGTTGGGAACGCGCGCTACGGCTGGCCGTCGGGATCGGCATGGTGGTCGCCGGTATCCTGCTGACCCTGCCGCTCTGGCGGCACGCTTTGATGATCGCCGGTGGTGTCGGGATCGGCCTCACCGCCCTGACCGGCTTCTGCCCTGCCTGCGCCTTGGCCGGCCGGCGCCTGTCGAGGGCGTCGCGATGAGTGGCTTGTCGACCTTGGACCCGGCGCTGATCGAGGCAGCACGGCAGGGCGATGCGGCCGCGCTGGATCGGCTGCTGGCGGTGTCCCGCCGTGACCTGAAACGCTTTGCGCGCCGTTCCTGCGCCACCTCGGAAGATGCCGAGGACGCGGTGCAGGTCGCGCTATGGCAGCTTCATCGTAAGCTGGGCACCTTGCGGGTGATCCAGGCGTTCACCAGTTGGCTGTTCCGCATCGTGGAGCGCGAGTGCCGGCGGCTGTTGCGCGTGTCGAGCCGCACCCGCCCACTGGACGAGGTCGCACTCGCCGAGCTGCCGCTGGCACCGGTGCCGCATGACCTGCGCCGAGATTTGACTGCCGCGATCGCCGCCTTGCCGGAGATCTACCGTGAGGTGCTGATCCGTCGTGACATCGAGGAGCTGACGGCGCCAGAGACGGCAGCGCTGATGGGCATCTCGGTGGAGGCGGTGAAGAGCCGGCTGCACCGGGCGCGGGGGATGCTGCGGGAGGCGTTGGTCCGCAGCGGTTATTGGTTCGGGCAGGATTGAGGGGAGCGAGGTGAGCGGATATTCCTCTCCTGATGATCTGAAGCTGGCGCCGGAGCTGGTGCGGCTGGCGCCGACGGAGGCGAAGGCGTTCCTTGCGCTGAAGGCTGCTGCGGAGCGGGCGGATGGTGTCATTCCGGCCAAGTACCGCGAGCTGATGTCGATGGCGGTGGCGCTGACGACG
>CBIHQA010000321.1:0-5170 GCA_966211475.1 uncultured Neisseriales bacterium | reverse complement strand
CACCCGCTCACCATGTTCGCGGTCAAGCGCGGCGTCTCGGCCTGGGTCTTGCCCGCCGCCGGCCCCGGCGTCGCCCTGGCGGTATTCGCGCTGCTGTCCTTGCTGTTGGCGCTGCTGCTGTCCTGGCTGTCGTGGCGCCTGCTGGAGCGGGATCTTGCAAAACGGCTGCGGTCCTGGCTGGACGCCCGGTTCCGCGGCAACCCCGCCGCCGTGCGGGCGCGATGAAGGGAGCAAAACAATGCAAGAACGACCTCTGAAATGCCTGTGGATCGCCAGGGACATCCCGTTCCCGCTGGATGCCGGCGACCGTATCTACTCCGCCAATCTGGCCCGTGCACTGGCCGATACCGGTGTGTTCGTCCGTTTCTTGGGCTTCCCGGCGCCGGCTGGCGCTTTGCCCGAAGACTGGCCGGTGGACTGGATTGCCGTACCGGGCGACAAAAAGCCGCAACGCGCGGTGCTGTCCAGCACCTTGCCGATCGCGGCGGCCATCCATGCGACGCCGGCCTACCGCCGCCTGCTGGATCGCGAGCTGACCGAAGCCTGGGACTTGATCGTGTTCGACAGCTACGGCTCCGGCTGGGCGCTGAAGCATTACCTGTCCCGCCGTTCCGAGGCGAAGGAAGACGAGCCGGTGCTGGTGCACGTATCGCATAACCACGAGGAAGCGCTGTGGCGGAACATGGCACGCGAAGCCGCCGGCTCGCCGATTCGCAAGTTCGCTCTATGGCAGAACTACCGCAAGGTGCGGGCGCTGGAGCGCTTCACCGTGCTGCGCACTGACCTCACCACCACCATCACCGCCGAGGATGCCCGAGCCCTGCGTGCAGTCGAGCCCGGCATGAAGAGCATCACCCTGACCCCCGGCTATTCGGGATGGGTGGCCCCGGTGCGGACCATCATGCCGGATACGCCGCGCCGGGTGGTGATCGTCGGTTCCTTCCGCTGGGTGGTGAAGCAGGAGAACCTGCGGCGTTTTCTGGAGCTGGCGGATGCGCGCTTCCATCAGCACGGCATCGCCTTCGACGTGATCGGTGACGTACCGGCCGACTTCCTGGCCGAGTGGAAACCCAAGCTGAAAGCCACGCACTTCCACGGCTTTGTCGGCGACATCGCCCCCCATTTCGCCGACGCGCGCATCGCCGTCGTGCCGGAGCTGATCGGCGGCGGTTTCAAGCTGAAATTCCTGGACTACATCTTCGGCCGGGTGCCGGTGGCGACCATCACCGAAGCGGCCGCTGGCCTGCCAGGCGAACTACGGGAGCAGATGATCTGCTGCGACAGCATGGAGGCGCTGGTGGACGCCCTGATCGCCCGCATCAATGACCTGCCGGCGCTCAACGCAATGCAGGCCGCTGCCTACGAGGAAGCCGGCGCGCTCTACCACTGGCGCGACCGTGGCCGCGCGCTGCTGAACACGGTGGCGCCCTTGCTCGATCAGCGCCGATCCATCGCCTGGGGAACGGTGGCCGGCACCATCGCCTGAACTATCGCCGGAATACCGAAGGCAGCAGCCGGGCCAGCACGATCCCGGCCGGAATGCAAAGCAGGATCGCCAGCACCGAGACCGTGACCGCCCAAGGCAGGGTGCGCACTATGCTGGCCGGGAAGTGCAGCAGGTTCTTGGCAATGCCGCTGAACAGATTGAAGGCCAGGGCGTGCGTCGGAAAGATCACCAGGGTGCTGGCCGCCAGCCAGCGTCGCGCAGGAGTGACCGGCAACGCGGCGGATAAGCCGAGGCAGGCCAAGATGCCGAGTAGTGCGGTGGGGAGGTAGAGCAGCGGGTAGTGACCGAAGGCCATCTTGTTGAGATCCACGTGGCCGTTGAGTTGCACCAGCCACCACCAGGGCAGCAGGGCCAGCACCGGCAGCATGCCCCAGGCGCTGGGCGACAGGGCGGGGCGCGAAGTAGTCCGATCCCGCAGCCATAGCCCGATGGCGAAGAAGGGCAGCGCTATCCAGCCGTTGTCGAGCCCCAGCGGCAGGCGCCAGGCGACTTGATCGGCCAATGCGCAAACCACCAGGCCGACGGCGACTAGCAGCAGCGTCGCGGCACCAAGCGGCAGCCGTTTGCGGATCAGGTGATAGAGAACGGTGGTGGTGATCAGCGCAGGGAAGAACCACAACGCCGGGTTGACGTAGAGCGCGTCGCCCAGGCCGGAGACGAGCCCGATGAGCGGGTCGTACCAGGAAACGCCGGCGAACTTGAGCGATTTGCTGCCGAGGTTGCGGGTCAGCAGCCAGTACAGATACGAGAGACCGAAAAACAGCAAATAAGGAATACCCAGATTGCGCAATACCTGCCGGCAATACGGAAGAGTTCGCTCCTGGAGTTTTCGCTCGCTGAGCAGATAGCCTGAAACAAAGAAAAAGAGCGGCATGTGAAAACTGAAGATCAGATCGGAGGTCCAACCGGGGATCCCGCTGGTATGCCCGAGGACCACCAGAACAATACCTATCGCTTTTGCGTTATCGATAAATTCGAACCGGCGATGTGTGATATCCGGAATCTGAAAATCATTGTTTTTTTTCATGAATGACGGAAACCGTTTTCAGGAGTGATGGTCAAGATCATACCGGCAGGCGGACTCATCGTGAAGGATGGGAATTGAAATAATATTGACAAGACCGTCGGAATAGGCTTTCCGTTAATACAAAGGCGGAATTTCGCCGATTCCATGCCGGAACCGTAAGACGGAAATCCGGAATGTGCGAATAAGAAACGTCCGCCGTATTTTCGGCGGCGCGGGGGAGTTTTTGTGTCGAAATTCGGGAGCAATGCATGATATCGCTGATCGTTCCGACCAGGAACCGCGCGCATACCTTGAGACTGGTTGCCCCCAGCTATTTCGAGCAGAACGGGGTGGACGAAATCATCTTTGTCAGCGATGCCGGCGAAGATGAAACCGTCCAGGTTATTGAGCAGATCGCAGCCCGCTATCCGAAAGTGCAGTTGAAATTATTGCGCAATCCGGAAAGGCGGGGGGCATCCTATTCCCGGAATCTGGGCGTCGCCGCCAGCAAGAACGAATACATTTTGTTTTGCGACGACGACGAATACCTGGAGCCCGGTTACGCAAGAACATGTCTGGAAAAGCTGTTGGCGCTCGACGCAGGCGCCGTATCCGGACGACGCATTTACATGGATGCTGGTGAATCCCAGGCGCAGGCGCTGCGCCGTTTCGGAAACGGATTTCGCCAGAGTAAGCCTTTTCGGTCCGTGATTTGCGAGTATGTCAACGCATCCCAATACGAGGGAGACATCAAGCTCCCCATCACCAATGCCATCATCCTCACGCGTAAAAGCCTGCTACAGCAATTCCCGTTCGACAGCTTTTATGCACGTGGAAATGGTTACCGCGAGGAAACCGACTTTCAGATGAATCTGTTCACTCATGGTTACGACATTTACGTGACCAATGAGCGGCACAGCTTCCATCTCCCGATGACTCAGGTGCGTACCGGCGGCCAGCGCACCCAGGCGACCAGGCGTTTGTACTGGTCTGTGTTCTACACCCGTTATTTATGTGGAAAGTAATACTCCGCGTATGCAGCCCCTATGGGGTTACGAACGCCACGCTGGGCCCCCCAGATGGCGTTCGCCCTGTTCGCGCTTTACCGCGAGGCACTGCGTCCGCCGCTCTACACCGTTGCGAAATGGGCGCTGCGGCAGCGACGCCGGGTCGTCGAAGCCAGATCCATGGGCTAGTTACCAGGGAGGCTGAAATGTCTGATCCGAATTCTCTGTCCCGCCGGGATTTCCTGATTGGCGGTAGTGCGCTTGTCGGCAGTAGCTTGCTACCGCTCGAACAGGCCAGCGCCGCCGAGACGATTTATGACTTCCGCGGGCGCATCCCGGCCGGTTGGAGCTACTGGCGCGGCAGCATTGCTAGTTTTGTCAATGACAACACGAGTGTGCGCTTCGCCAGGGCGGACGCTGCACGCTTTCCGATACGTGGCGGAAGGGTGCTAGGGCTGCTGATAGAAGGCTCGGGTGTCAACCGTATCAAATACCCGTCAGCGCTGAAGCAGCCGGGCTGGTCGACCGTGGGCACGGTGACGGCGGCTTTTCTCGCCGCAGAGAAGGCGCCGGACGGCTCATTGGGGGTCTATCAGCTCACCCGCGGTGCACCGACCACCGGCAGCTTCTCGGACTACTGGATCCCCAACCCGGCTACCGGTGTGAACTTCGGGACGGCGTCGGTCTGGCTGAGATCACCTTCCGGTACCGGGACCTGGCGAATCCGGCTGCGCGACTTCAGCAGTTACAACGGTGTGACGGCGGTGGTGGAGGTCGGGCCGGAATGGCGCCGCTACGCGCTGACCGTGGTATGGAATCCCTCCGACACCGGGGCCAAGCGGTTCGCTGTGGCAGTCAACGAGCCGGTTTCCACTGGCGTACAACCAGTCTATGCATTGAATTTTGCCAACCCCTATCTGCCTCCCAATACACCCGTGACCTTGACCAAGGTACTGGTTTGGGGCGCGCAGTACGATGTGGCAAATGTCGCGCGTTCGCTGATCAACAACACCACCTTTCTCGAACGCTACAACGATAACGTGACCACGTCGGCTTCCAAATTCAATACGGAACGTGGACGTCTTACTTTCGTACTACCGGACGGTGGTCGTCGGGGCAGCGTCTTATTCGACGCCTCCACCTCCAGCAGCGGACTACGGATCGAATACACGAATAGTGGCTGGCTGATGGCGCGCGTCGGTCCGCTGCTGTTTGCGGGCTACCAGGATGTGACGAAGGACACCGTGGTCCGCCTGGAATGGAGCCCAAGCGGGGCACAGTTGTTCAGCGGCGCTTCGGTCACGACTCTGCAGCAACGCGCTGGAGCTAGAGGTGTCCCAACCCCCTTGGGTTTGCCTACTAACGCCCGGCTTGGTATGTCCCTGGCGGGAAGTCGCCCGCTCGGACAAATCGTTGCGACCGTTGGCTTCGAACCGACCTCCAGCGACACGGTCCAGATCGCCCTCACGGCAGCCATTATCCCGTCGCTCTACAAACTGACCTTCAGCGACGACTTCAACGACTCCAACGTTGGCCGGATCAACGAAAACGCCACTGGCGGAACGACCGGTGCACCGGCTTGGCGTAGCCGCTACCGCCAGGAACGCTGGACGGTGATCAACAGCGAAAAGCAGATCTACATGGACGTGA
>CBIHQA010000320.1:0-5175 GCA_966211475.1 uncultured Neisseriales bacterium | reverse complement strand
GCCTGCATCGGGTCGGTCATCTGCACGAAGTGTCGCGGGTCGTAGGTTTCGCCGTCGATGGCTTTGAAGTCGTAGCCCTTGGGCACGGCGGCGACCAGCTTGAAGTTGAAGATCTTGGCCGCCTGGCGCCAGGTGTAGCTGATGTTGTTGGCGTCGCCCACCCAGGCCACGACCTTGCCTTCGATCGAGCCACGGTGCTCGATGTAGGTGAAGATATCGGCCAGCGTCTGGCAGGGATGGTATTCGTTGGTCAGCGCATTGATGACCGGTACGCGCGACACCGAGGCGAAGCGCTCGACGATGCGGTGCTCGAAGGTGCGCACCATCACGATGTCGGTCATGCGCGACACGACACGCGACACGTCCTCGATCGGCTCGCCACGGCCGAGCTGCGAGTCGTTGGACGACAGGAACAGCGCATGTCCGCCCAGCTGGGCCATGCCGGACTCGAACGCCACGCGGGTGCGGGTGGAATTCTTTTCGAAGATCATGCCGAGCACGCGGCCCACCAGCGGCTGGTAGAGCTCTCCTCGCTTCCATCGCGCCTTCAGTTCGGCAGTGCGCTGGAACAGGTACTCGTACTCGTCGCGGGTGAAGTCCTTGAATTGCAGGAAGTGCTTGACGATCATGATGATGTAGCCGCTCACGCGGCGTCGTTGGGAAAGTCGGTGCGACCGGCGTGCCGATGTCGCGAAAACATAAAATATTTCACAAATAGCGACATGGCGGCAAGCAGTAATACTGCTTACCGCGCCGGAAGGGCTTGAATCCTTGGCATTTTACCCGTTGAAAACGGTGTCCGCATGGGTGAAGGGATACCTTTGATTACGGATAGCGACACAGATAGCCGGTCACCAGATGAAGAAAGCCGCCCTGAGGCGGCTTTCTTCATCTGCGTCACAAGGACAACTCAGATTTGGGATTCAGCCCAGAGGGACCAGCTTCGCCTCTTCGTCCTTGCGCATCACGCGCATGCAGGGGACGTAGCCGTCGATCACCACGCCGTGCATTTCGGTGCGTTTGTGGCTCTTCATCAGGCCGAGCAGGAACTGCAGGATTTCGGCGGTGATGACTTGGCCTGGCACCAGGGCCGGGATGCCCGGCGTATACGGGGTGATCTGGGCGGCGCAGATGCGGCCGACCAGTTCCGGGTTGGGGCGTTCGGCCTCATCGATCATCGGCAGCATTTCGCCAGCGCAGTAGAAAGCGTCGCGCGGCAGGTAGCGCAGCTCGGTGAACTCCGCGACTTCCGGTACGCGGTATAGGCGGCGCGGAGCCTTGGATTCGCGGGCCATACGCAACAGGGCGTCGTACAGGCGGGAAACCTTGCTGCGGGTTGTGCCAATGGTGAGCAGCAGGGTCACGGTGTTGAAGGTCGATTTCTCGACCTGGATGTTGTAGCGCTCGAACAACTCTTTCTGGAACTCCTCGACGGTGTAGCCGGCCTGGCTGATGTCGATGGTGACCTTGGTGGGGTCAAGCTGCACATTGTCCTTGCGGACTTCGGGCGGCAGCAGGTCGTCCAGTTCCAGTACGCGGAATACGCCGGTGGAGTTGATGCTTTCGCGCAGTTCGCGGGCCAGTTCCAGGGTGCGGGTCAGCAGCTTGTAGCCTTCCATCACCGCCTGCTTACGGCCGACGTCCAGGCTGGCGATCATGCTGTATTGCGGGCTGGTGGAGGCGTGCATGTTGAAGTTTTCCCGGAAGATGTGCTCGTCGAAGTCCGGGTCGTTCACATGGATCATACTGGCCTGGGAGAAGGCCGACAGCACCTTGTGGGTACTCTGGGTGGCGTAGTCGGCGCCGCATTCCATGGCGGTCGGGCGGAAGGCCGGGTGGAAGCGGGCGAAGCCGTACCAGGCTTCGTCGATGATCACCTTGATGCCCTGCTTGTGGGCGGCCTCGATGATGGGTTTAAGGTCGTAGCGCAGGCCGTCGTAGGTGCAGGAGGTGAGGATCAGCGCCTTGGCGTCCGGATGGGCCTTGATGGCATCGAAAATCACCTTCTTGGGCACCGGGCCAAACAAGCCATATTTGCGATTGATGGAGCTGTTGAGGTAGACCGGCCGGGCACCGGACAGCACCACGCCGTGGTGGACCGACTTGTGGCAGTTGCGGTCCAGCAGCAGCTTGTCGCCCGGCGTCAGCAAGGTCTGGAAGATGACCTTATTGGCAGTGGAGGTGCCGTTAGTGGCGAAGAAGGTGCGGCGAGCGCCGAAGGCCTTGGCGGCCATCTCTTGCGCCTCGGCGATCACGCCAGTGGGGTGCAGCAGCGAATCCAGCATGTCGACCGAGACGGACAAGTCGGCACGGAAGATGTGCTCGCCGGCGAATTCGTGGAAGTCATTCACCCAGGGGCTGCCGCGCAGGCTGTCGCCGGAGCTGTGCCCCGGGGTGTGCCAGGCGTCCTTGGCCATCAGTACGTAGTGCTTGAGCGCGTCGTAGAACGGCGTGCGGGCCTGGTCCTGAATATGGGCGTGGATGATGCGGTACCAGCCGCGGTAGTCCTTTTCTTCGCGGTAGAAGTAGCCATCCACCGTTTCGTTGAACATGGCCTCGACCACGGTGTCCTGACAGGCTTCGTCGATCAGTACGTAGATGCCGAGTTCCGGCCGGCGGGCATGGATTTCGTGGACGACGTCGAGTGCGGTCTGGGCCGCGCCATCCGGCGTGCCATTGGTGGAATACAGGTTGTCGTCGATCAGGATGACCTGTACGTCGCCGTCGGAGGTGACCAGGTCCAGCGCTTCCTGCGCATTGGCGGCGCCAATGAAGGTGATACCGAAGGGGTTGTCCAGGTGCTTGCCGGCGCCGTTGAGTCCGTTGAGCAGACTGCGGAGGAGCACTTTTTCATCGTTGATGACGACGACTTTGCTGACGGGTTTGGCCATGTTCGCGTGGTATCGACTCGTTCAGACCGGGACGGCATTCCCAATGGGTACGGGATGTCGGTCCCCTCTTTATTGGTTGTTATTTAAAACCGCTGTGCGGAATTTGATTCCACAGGACGGTAGGATTTCCGAAGTGTGCAGAAGTTTGTGCCGACACTCAAGCGAAGCATGCGGAAAGTTGATCCGTATGGCGAAAAACTGAAAATCCGTGGCGCAGGGCTGCAACCGTCCGGCTCTCGCGCCCGCTAGGCGAAGGAAAAAACAGATGGCCCGCAAGCGGGCCATCTGTTTTTCTAAGGGTCTGAACGCCTGTCCCTGTTGCCGTGGCAGGCGCTGTGTCACCCAGGCAGGGGGCGTACTGGGATCAATGCCCCAGACGGCCGCCCTTGCCGATCACTACGAAATCCACATAGTTGGAACCGCGGTGATTGGTCGGCTGGTAATGCAGCGGGAAGCCGCCGAAGCTGCGGTCATCCAGCGCTTCCAGCGCCTGGACGAAGTTCTGGCGGGTCGGGTTGGCGCCGGCCTTCTTAAGACCCTCCACCACCACCTTGCCCGCGAGAAAACCTTCCATGCTGGCGTAGGAAAGCGCGGCCTTGTGCTGCTTCATCGCCTTCTGGTATTCGGCCACGATGGATTCCTGGCCGGTGGTCGGGTTCGGCACCACTTGCGAGATCGCCACGCCAATGGCGTCGTCGCCCAGCAGCGTGTACAGCTCATTGGCGTCGACCTGGGACAGGGCGAAATACTGCAGCATCTGGCCCTGGCGCTTCATCTGCCGGACAAAATCGGCGGCGGGTTTGCTGGCGGCGACCAGTACCACGGCGTTGAGGTTGGCGGGGGCCAGTGCCTTGACCGCGGCGGAGACGTCACCCTTGGCACGGTCGTAGCCAGCGGTAGCGACCGGGTCGAGATCGTTCTTGCGCAGGGTGCGCTGCACGCCTTCCAGACCGTCTTTGCCGAAGCTGTCGTCCTGGTAGAGCACGCCGATGCGTTTCATACCCAGGCTGGTGAGCTGCCGGATGATGCGCTCCGCCTCGTCGCGGTAGCTGGCGCGCATGTTGAACAGCCAGGGGTTGAAGTAGATGCGGGTGCCGTCGCTGCCAGTGTAAGGGGCGATGGAGGGGATCTTGTTCTTCTGGATGTAGTCGTTGATGGCCTGATTGTTGGCGGTGCCGAATACGCCGACGAGGCCGAACACGTTGTCCTTGGTGGCCAGCTCGTCCACATTGGTGGCGGTCTTTTCCGGGATGGAGCCGTCGTCTTTGGTGACGAGCTCCAGCTTGCGGCCGTTCACGCCACCCAGGTCGTTCTGGTAGCTGAAGTAGGCCTGGATGCCGTCATTGAACTCCTTGGCGATGCGGGCATTCGGCCCGGTCAGGCCCGCCGATTGACCAAAGATGATCTTGCCGGGCTGAACACCCGTTTCGGCGTGGATTTGGGGGGGGAGAACAAGGGTTGAAACCAGCGATGTGACAAATAGCACCCTGCGCAGCATCCGGGGGCCCTCCTCTGTGGGATGTTGTTATCCGGTGAACCGTATCGCCAGGGCGTTGTGATCTGGCTGATACAGTCCACCAGTGTCGTGGACTTTGGTACAGGTCCGCCGCCAGTTTGCTGCAAGCAGCGGGGAAGCTCAACCGTGTTGGAGTCCCCTGCCCCGCCAGCGGATGTTTTTGATCGACGACCGGCCCCTAACTAAGCGGAAAACCGGGCTGATGTGGTCAATTTTCGCCGCGCTCGAACAGCTTCACGATGGAAGAGAAATCGAGTCTGCCGCTACCTTGCGCGCTATGCAGCGCATACAAGCTGCGGGCGGCGGCCCCCATGGGGGTCGGGGTGCGCGAAGCGATTGCACCTTCCAGTGCGAGGCCGAGGTCTTTGAGCATCAGGTCGGTGCCGAAGCCACCGCTGTAGCCGCGCGACGCAGGGGCGTTTTCCATCACGCCGGGCCAGGGGTTGTAGACCTCCAGCGCCCAGTTGCGGCCGGAGCTCTTGGCGATGATGTCGGACAGGACTTTCGGATCCAACCCCAGCGATACGCCCAGGTTGAGGGCTTCTGCCGTGCCGGCCATCAGGATGCCCAGCAGCATGTTGTTGCACATCTTCACGATCTGGCCGGCGCCGTGGCCACCGGCGTGGAACAGGTTCTTGCCCATTTTTTCCAGGATGGGCGTGGCACGAGCCACCGAGTTCTTGAATTGGACGTTCATCGATGCACCGGTCCATCGCGGGTCGCGCGAGCGGCCGGCCTGAGGTTGGCGGTGGCGCATTCTCGCTCGCG
>CBIHQA010000319.1:0-5211 GCA_966211475.1 uncultured Neisseriales bacterium | reverse complement strand
CGTTGGCCAGGTAGGTGCGGTAACCCGTGGTTTGCGTGAAGCCGGCGTACTGCTCGGCAGAGCAGAGCAGCACACGCAGCGGGGCATCGGCGGCGAGTTTGTCGCCGTCGAATTCCACGGCCGGGGGCGGCAGAGGCATCGAATCCAGGTGCGAGCGCAACGCGTCCACCAGATCGGCGTTGAACACGTCGGTGGTGGCAATGGTGATCTCGTTAGACCCCGCTGTGATGCGCTCCAGGCCCGTCCCAGTGCTCATGAAATGGCGATTCTTCGATGGCGCCTTGACTTGGTTTACCAAGATCTCGGCGAAGTCGGGATCGGACGCCAGAGGCACAGCCCATTCCACGTTGTTGTGAAAGCCGCGCGCCCCGGCCATGTGCACCAGCGAGAGCTGATCCTGCAGGCGGTTCATGTACGCCTCGCCGAGGGTGCGGCCGAGCTTGCGCAACTCGTGGGGAGTGCGCTGCTGGGTCATGGTATCGCCAGCGCTGATCGGATAGCGGGCCTGGTTGATGCGCAGGCTGTCTTGCGCAAAGGACATCGGCTTGCCGTAGCCCTCGGCGTTGCGGGAGCCCATGATGGGCTTGCCGCCGAGGTGGTTCACCAGGTCAAAGGTGACTTCGTCGCCTGCCATCTTCTGCAGGTCCATGCAGCGAACGATGGGCATGTTCGTGCTAGTCTGCTGGCGAAGCATCGCCTCGGTCTGGGCCTGTTGCGGAAATTTGCCCGCCAGCCGGTTGATGGTCGTGTTGCGCTGCGTGTTCGCAGCGAAAAGACCGGCGCTCTGCAGCTTGTTGGCAAGCGGCGAGCCGTAAGGGATATTGGTACCCATGGCTAACTCCTTCGAAGTGGGATGGGGCGTCGCTTCACAGCGATGCCGTGGTCAAAACTCAAGGCCTTAAAAAGCCCTGTCCAGCAGTGCACGGATCTGCTCAGGGGTCTTGCCCATGAAACTCCCCATGACGTTGCTGTCACTCATTTCCATCAATGCCTGGGCTTCGTCGTGCGGGGCCTTCGAACCGGCCGGAATCTCCGACAGACTGGTGGGCACCGCAGCCTTGGCTTTGGCAAGTGCGGCTTTCGCCGCGTCTGCCACGGACGCCGAAGCAGCCGTGGTTTGCTGGGCAGACTTCCCAGTTGCAGCTTTGAACGTGTCGAAGAACTCGATCACCTCGGCAGTCGTTCCCTGCTTCAGAACGGCTTGGTAGCCGGCCCGGGCAAAAGTGGGCTGCGATGCGATCCAATCCGCCAGCTCCTTGCTTTCAGCGATGGAATCGGCGTCAGGGTGCTTGTCCAAGATGGCGTCGTAGTGCGAGACCGCAGCCGCCTGCTGGTGCCGCTGGTGAATCGGTGCGAGTTCGGCTTTCATCTCAGCCCGCACTTCTGCCAGCAGCTCCGCCTTCAGCTGTTCGCGCAGCGTCGGAGTCGTCTTGTCCACCAACGCCTTCAAGCCCTTCGCGATGTCCGCCTCGGTGAATTCGCCAAAGATGGACGGGTCCACGCCTTGCTCGATGGCGGCTGCAGCGGTGGCCACAGCCTGGTCTTGCTTGGTCGGGGTCTGCCCGTTGTCGGCGCGCTGCTGGGCCTGTGCTTCCAGCGCCTGCAGCTTCTCCAATGCGGCAGTCGCTTCGGCCTTCCAGCGCTGCTCACCCTCGCGCGCTTCCACCAGCTTCTCGTAGGGGATGGTGTGGACACCGTCCCTTGCCAGTACCACTGCCTTTGAGGGGTCAGGGTCGGCGGGAGCCGCTGGCGCCTGCGCGCCTTCTTCTGTCTTCGTTTCGTTCTTGGAACCGGCTTCGGCGTTGTCATCCGCATTCGTTGCTGCGGCATCGGGCATGCCGCCATCCAGCAATGCGCTGGTATCGCCCGCGGGCAGATTCATCATCTGCAGCATCTGTGCGTCTGTCAGTTCACCGTTGACGGCGTGCTCTTGGAAAAACTCTGCTTGAGTCGTCATTGCATCCCTGCCACATATCGGAGTGGCGCCATAGGTCTGCAGTCGACTGGCCTGCGCCAGCCCGAAGGCCAGCGCTGGTCAATCTCCAGCTTGGTGTAGCGGGCGGAGCCGCCACCTTGGGAAAGCGAGCCTTCACAGGCTTGCCGCGTCGCCCGGCGCTTCACAGCGGGGGGCTTGGTTGAAATGTGCCGCAGCGCATCAGATGCGCCGAACCCTACTGGGGGGTACGCTATTCGGCCCCGCCGAAGTTGTCCGCCGTAGTTTGGGTCTCGATACCTTCCATGGGCGACGCGCCGTCGCTCGGAACGGGCGGGAAACCTGGGCTGGTGTTCTCGCGCACAGGCGGGAATCCCAAGCCCTCGCCAGCCGGTCCTGCATCTGGCGCTGGGGCAGGCTGAATCGGGAAGTCGCCTGGCGTTGGGAAGTTCGGATCATCTCCGCCAGGGTTCGGCGCCTGATACCCGGCCGCCTTCATCAGCTCATCAGCAATGGGGGCAATCTGTGGGTTGCTCGCGACCTGGGCGCCGCCCTGCATGGCGCTGAACTCGGATTGCACGCCTGTGAGCACCTTCTTCGCTTCCAGCACGCCAATCTCCGCATCGGCTTTGCGCTCCTTGATGTCCAATTCGCGCGCCTTGGCGTCCGCACCTGCAGCGGCCAGCGCTTCCTTCACGGCCTGGTCGACGCGCTCCTGAATCTGCTCCGGCGTCATCTGCTGGGATGCATCGCGCACGGACCGGATGATTTCTTCCTTGTCCGGCAAGTCCATGAGAGCCAGCATGTGCGGCAGCGCCACGATCTGCATGTGCTGTGGCATGGCCTTGAAGGCCTCGCTCAGCGCCGACAGCTGCTGCACCCGGAAGCTGCCCGAGCTTGGCACATCGTCCAGCGCCACCTTCAGGCGCGTGCGCTGCACGTCGTTCGTGCGGTAAGCAATGCCGGTGAAGTCGTCGCGCGCTGGGGCGTTCAGGATCACCGTGCGGTCTGCGCGGATTGCGTTGCCCGGGATCAAGACATCCTCCTGCTCGGTCATGTCCTCGATGATGAGCGACAGCAGCAGCTCGCCCACCTTCGTGCGGGCGGCCATGAAGTTGTCCATGAGGGCGGCCAGCGTCTGGGAGGACTGCTCGATCTGCGTCTGTTCCTGCACGCCGGAGGTGGCGTTTCCCTGCATGCCCATGAAACCCGAGGTGATCCCGCTGGCGCGCTCGATGCCGAGGCGGCTGTCCTGCAGCATCTTGTACTGCTGCTCGGTCAGTTGGAAGTCGCGGAAAACCTGGAACTTGGCGCCTCGGTTCTCATTGAAGTGTTTCGCATCCAGAACAATATCGGCGTCCACGCGACTGACCTGCTGGCGCAGCTGGGCATCGGACATGGCCACGGCGCCCTTGGTGCGCTCGGTGCGGGTGGCAGACAGACCCCAACGGATCTTGCTGATGGCGCTGTTGACGTTGTCCTGCAGGTAGACCATGCCGCGGACGCGGCCGAACGGGATGTTGGTGCGGTCTTCGCGGTGGCCCCAGAAGGGCACATAGGGGAATTCGTGATGGCTGTATGGCGTCTTGCCGTCGTAGAGCTTGTGCGGCCCGGCCCAGAACGAGACGTACATCCGCGGCATCGTGGCCTTCAGCGCGCGGACGGCGCCAGTGGCCAGCAGCACATCATGGGCGGGGTTCGTGCGGTCGTACTCCACCACGCGTCCATCCTTCGATTTGAGGACCGTCACCTGCTCCCATTTCCGGTACCACATCTCAAAAAGGCAGACGCGGCCTGATTCACAGTCGCGCCATTGCTGCTCTTCGATGCTCCAGCCGCGCTCGTTGTCCAGACTCATGGCCAGCCCGGTGCTGGAGCCGCCATCCAAAGAGAGGGCGGTCTGGTCGGTCCAGCGCCCGAGGGACATGCGCAGCAAGTTGGCGTGTTGCGGGAATTTCAGCACCGCCTGTTCCAGGTCCGTCCAGCGGCGCCGCAGCAGATATCGGGCGTCGCTCAGGTCGGGCTCGACACTGAGGTGGTCCCAGTAGATCTCGTTGCGATGGATGGACCTGCAGCGGTACGGGTACTTAAACGGGTCAGTCTCGCGCGCCACCTCGACCCAGCCAATGCCGACACACACCTGGGGCCGGAAGGCTTCGCTGCAGGCCGTGTCCGCCTTGCTGTTGCGCTCGGCCTGGTTGAGCTTGTAGTTCAGGGCGTAGGCCACATCATCGCCCTGTCCTGCACGATCAGGTGTGATGCGCCAGTCGCGGCGCGTCTTTGCCTCCAGGCCCAGCACAGCCTCGATGGCCGGCCCGATCAACGGCTCGATGGCCGGTGGCATGCCGAGCGCCTTCTGGCGCTGGAGCACCTCGGCGTCCAGCTGGTTGCCGTCCACGTAGTCCATTTCGCGGTCGGCGCGCGCACGCCAGGACGGCTGGTTCTGGATTTCGTGCAGGTAGCGGGTGTAGTCCTGCAGCGTAAGCCCGGTGTCTGCACCTGGTTGGCCCGCTGGCTGGTCGGATGGGGTGGTGTAGATGGTCATAGTCATGCTCGCCAGTCGGGGTCGTCGGGCTCTTCGTAGTCATTGCGGGCAGAGTTCGGCGGCGGGATGCCCTGAACAAAAGTCATCGCCACGCTGTCGCCCTTGTCCGGGCTGCGGCCCAGCGCCTCGCGAATCTCATCCTTGCTGCGGATCTGGATAGCTGCTTCCTTCCCCATCGTCACCACCTTGTAGCGAACGGCTGTGAGGTCGGCGAGCAGTTCCAAATCTGGAGGCAACGCGACGGGGTCGGGGTTTGTAGGGTCCAGCGCTTCGCGCAGCAACCAATACATCTCGGCGCGCCGGTTTCGGAAGCGCAGGTTGCCGGCCTTGGTCATGGCGTTGCTGCTCTCGGAGCCGTTCACCGCATACACGTTCAAGTTCAACCCCTGAATGAAATCAAGGGCGCTCGACCCTATGCCGATGCTGTCCACGCAGATGCAGGCGCCATTGCGCACCAAGGGCACAACGAACCCGGCGGCCGTGGGGCCATCCTTCGTCACTGCGCCAGGCGCGGACACCAGTTCATCGAACCACTGCCCATGCCGACGGGCAGCGCAGGACTTGTCGATACCGCCGCGCGCCGGGTCGAACCCCATCGCGGTCATCTCGCCCTTGGCGTCCCGTGGCTTCCAGCGCGCCTGGGCGGCCTTCACCCAGTCCGTGGGGATCAGCTGCCAGACCGGGTCATTGCGGCCCGCCATGAAGTCACCGTGCAGCATTTGGGAGCGCAGCG
>CBIHQA010000318.1:0-5229 GCA_966211475.1 uncultured Neisseriales bacterium | reverse complement strand
AACGCAGGCTGTACGGGTCCTGCACCTTGCTGCAGTCACGGTGTGACAGATTGATGTCGGAGCCTTCCAGCAGCGAGCGGTAAGCCGACGCCGCCTCGATCTGGCCGCGGTGGCCACGCAGCTCATGGATACGGCGGTCAAACGGCTTCACCGAACCGGCCGCCGCGTCCACCGACAGGGCGCCGGAAACCAGCGCGGTCTGGTACAGGTCTTCGATGGCGAACAGGTTGTTGATCGCCAATGCAGTAGAAGCTTGCGTGCCATTCAGCAGCGCCAGGCCTTCCTTGGCTGCCAGCGCCATCGGCGCCAGGCCGGCTGCCTTCAGGCCGTCGACGGCCGAGGCACGCTCACCCTTGATGAACACTTCACCCACGCCCAGCAGCACGGCCGACATATGGGCCAGCGGCGCCAGGTCACCGGACGCACCGACCGAACCCTTTACCGGGATCAGCGGCAGCACGTCGGCGTTGAACAGCTTGACTAGCGCTTCCATGGTCTGGCGGCGGATGCCGGAGTGGCCACGGCCCATGCTGGAGAGTTTCATCACCATCAGCAGGCGCACCACCGGCAGCGGCATCGGCTCGCCCACACCCACGGCATGCGACAGCACCAGGTTCTTCTGCAGCAGTTCCAGCTGGTCGTGGGGGATATGGGTGCTGGCCAGGCGGCCGAAACCGGTGTTGATGCCGTAGGCCGGGTCGCCCTTGGCGGCGATGTCTTCCACCGTCTTCGCGCAGGCGTCGATGGTGGCGAGGCAAGCCGGATCAAGTTGCAGCGTCAGCTTTTCGCGGGCGACACGGCGCAGTTGGGGGAGGGTCAGTTTGCCGGGGGTCAGGGTCAAGGTGCTCATTTTTTAGTCTCCTGTCTATACAACTTGCTGCGCAGTGTAGAAGATTTTATTTGTCTATACAAGTGAATTCGATGATGCATTGCGGTAGCATTCACCCCTGATCCGCCCGATGTGCCCGGCACGGCGCGCGGATGCTGTCTGCAAGCCGATTCGCAAGCCGCGCTGGAGTCGCATGTCCCTGCAGAATCCTTCCTTTTTCGAACGCGTCGTACGCTGGCAACGCAAGGAAGGCCGTCGTGGCCTGCCCTGGCAGGAATCGCGCGATCCCTACCGCGTCTGGCTTTCGGAAGTCATGCTGCAGCAGACCCAGGTCGCCGCTGTTCTGGGCTACTACCAGCGCTTCCTCGATCGCTTCCCGACCGTCGCCGATCTGGCCGCCGCGCCGTTGGACGATGTGCTGGCGCTGTGGAGCGGCCTTGGCTATTACGCCCGCGCCCGCAATCTGCACCGGGCGGCCCAGGCCGTGATGGAGCGCTTCGGTGGGCAGTTTCCCTGCGACCCGTTGCTGCTCGCGGAGTTGCCTGGTGTGGGCCGTTCCACCGCCAACGCCATTGCCGCGTTTTCCTTCGGCGCGCGGGCGGCCATCCTCGACGGCAACGTCAAACGGGTCTTGGCCCGCCATCTCGCGCTGGATGAAGAGCTGGCTGGCAAAGCCGTCGAGAACCGCCTGTGGTCGGAGGTCGAAGCCCGCGTGCCGCCGTCCGCCACCCACGACGACATGGTGGCCTACACACAAGGAATGATGGACCTCGGCAATCTGGTTTGCACCCGCAGCCGACCGCGCTGCGACGCCTGCCCAGTGGCTGCCGACTGTGAAGCGAGCGCGACCGGCCGGCAGGATGAATTGCCGCGTCCCAAGGCCCGCAAGGCTATCCCGGAGCGACAGACCTGCATGCTGGTGCTGACCGCGCCGGGACGCATCGCCCTGTTCCGCCGGCCAGACCAGGGGCTATGGGGCGGTTTGTGGAGCCTGCCGCAGTTCGACGACGAGGCCGCCCTGAAGGAGGCACAGCCCGCCGTCGGCACGCCGCGTCGGTTACCAGGTTTCTCGCATACCTTTACGCACTTCCGTTTGTGGATCGAGCCACATTGGCTTGCCCTCGGTCAGCCGACCCCGCTAGAGGGGCTGACTTGGCACGCCTGGTCGGACGCCATGGCACTCGGCCTGCCGCAACCGGTCCGTGGCCTGCTCGACAGCGTTCGGGCACAGGCCGAAGACGCATTTCAATTACAATCACAGGTTTGAATACCGCCTCCCCTGGAGCCCTGCCATGCCGGTCAATCTGCCCACCCTCGAACCCACCCACCTGCTGCCCGTTCCGGGCGTCGAGCTTGGTTGGACGGAGGCTTATATCAAGAAGCCAAACCGCAAGGATCTGCTGGTAGTGCGCTTCGCCGAGGGCACCACGGTGTCCGGCGTGTTCACCCTGAACCGCTTTTGCGCCGCGCCCGTTACGCTGTGCAAGCAGCACCTCGCCAGCGGCACGCCGATCCGCGCGCTGGTGGTGAATACCGGGGTAGCGAATGCCGGTACCGGTGAGCTGGGTCTGCAGAACGCTACCGCCACCTGCACGGAGCTGGCAGGCCTGCTAGGTGTGCCGGCCCAAGCCGTATTGCCGTTCTCCACCGGCGTGATCCTGGAACACCTGCCGATGGACAAGCTGCTGGCCGGCCTGCCGGGCGCGGTCGCGCAACTGGCGCCGACCCACTGGTACCAGGCCGCCCACGCCATCATGACCACCGACGTCGCGCCCAAGGCCAAGTCGGTGCAGGTCACCCTGCAAGGCAAGACGGTCACCGTGACCGGCATCGCCAAGGGCGCCGGCATGATCCACCCGAACATGGCCACCATGCTCGGTTTCGTCGCCACCGATGCCGCCGTGGCCCAACCGGTGCTGGATGCGCTCACCCGCGAAGTGGCGGACCTGTCGTTCAACTGCATCACGGTGGACGGCGACACTTCCACCAACGACTCCTTCATCGTCGCCGCCACCGGCCAGGCAGGCCATGCGACGATCAGCGAAGCGTCCGGCGCCGACTACGCCGCGCTGCGCAACGCCCTGATTGAGGTCGCCCAGTACCTGGCCAAGGCCATCGTGCGGGACGGCGAGGGTGCCACCAAGTTCATGACCATCACCGTCGAAGGCGCCAAGTCGATCGCCGAATGCAAGGCCATCGGCTACGCCATCGGCAAGTCGCCGCTGGTCAAGACCGCCTTCTTCGCCTCCGACCCCAACCTGGGCCGCATCCTGGCCGCCATCGGCTATGCCGGCCGCGAATGCGACAGCCTCGCCGACCTGGATACCGCCGCGCTGGAGCTCTACCTGGACGACGTGCTGGTCGCCGAACAGGGCGGCCGCGCCGCAAGCTACCAAGAGGCTGACGGTCAGCGCGTGATGAAGCAAGCCGAGATCGGCGTGCGTGTAGTCCTGCATCGCGGCCCCGCCAGCGCCACCGTCTGGACCTGCGACTTCTCCTACGACTACGTGAAGATCAACGCAGACTACCGCAGCTGATGCCGGTGAAAGATCGCGGCGAAAGCCGTTCTGCGGATTGCAGCGCAAGGAAGACGGAATGAACGAGCAGGTGTTGGCGGAACAGTTGTCGCGGCTGGTCGCGGCGGTGGAAGGCATCCGGGCCGACCTGGCCGGGCAGACGCCAGCGGTGATCGACTGGTCCGCCCAGGCGTATCGCTGGCGCAAGCAGGGTGGTGCTGGCTATCTGCAACCAGTACCGCACCCGCACCGTATCCGCCTGGACGACTTGCAGAACGTCGATGCCCAGAAGCAGAAGATCCTCGCGAATACCCGCCAGTACATCGCCGGTCGCCCGGCCAATAATGTGCTGCTGACCGGTAGTCGCGGCACCGGTAAGTCGTCGCTGGTGAAAGCCATGCTGACCGAGTTCGGCGACCAGGGCCTGCGTCTGATCGAGATCGACAAGCGCGACCTGATCGACCTGCCGGACCTGATCGAACTGCTCTACGCCCGGCCGGAACGCTTCATCGTATTCTGCGACGACCTCTCCTTCGAAGAGGGCGACGACGCCTACAAGGCGCTTAAGGTGGCGCTGGATGGCACCGTCGCCGCGCCGGGTGAGAACGTACTGATCTACGCCACCAGCAACCGCCGCCACCTGTTGCCGGAGTACTTTGAAGAGAACGCCCGCACCCGCCACGTCGGCGAGGAAATCCACGCGGCGGAAAGCGTCGAGGACAAGATCGCATTGTCCGAGCGCTTCGGTTTGTGGGTGTCCTTCTACCCCTTTGATCAGAATGAATACCTGGCCGCCGTCGCGCATTGGCTGTCGAATTTCGGCGCCTCGTTCGACGACAGCGTCCGGCAGGCCGCCCTGCAATGGGCGCTCGGTCGCGGTGGTCGTAGCGGCCGTGTTGCCTATCAGTTCGCTCGCGACTGGGCCGGGCAGCAAGCATGAGCGAGCGCCGCTTTGTCCACGTCGCCGCCGGCATCCTGATCCGGCCGGATCGTGCCTTTCTGCTCGCTAGCCGACCGGAAGGCAAGCCAATGGCGGGCTACTGGGAGTTCCCCGGCGGCAAGATCGAAGCCGGTGAGTCCGCCTTGCAAGCCCTGGGGCGGGAGCTAAACGAAGAACTGGGCATCACTGTGGTCAAGGCGTATCCGTGGCTGACTCAGACCTTCGAATACACCCACGCCCGCGTCCAGCTCCATTTTTTCCACGTCGTCGAGTGGCAGGGGGAGCCGGTGGCCCATGAGGGGCAGCAGTTCACCTGGCAGCACGTCGGCGAAGTCGACGTATCACCCGTGCTACCCGCCAATGCACCGATCCTGAAATGGCTGCGCTTGCCGGAACGTATCGGTCTGAGTCCGGCAGGGGTTCACTGGGAGGGTGGTGGAGCAAGCTGGGCTGGTGACGGAGCTGTGACCGACACGTCGGTCGACTGGTGGGCGGCCAAGGTGGCCACACCGGAAGACATGGCGAAGCTGCCGCAGGAGGTGGACGTCGTGATTCTTCCGGCCACTTCTCTTGAAGCGCCAGATTGGCGCGACGCCTTGGCCAATGGTCCAATCCGCCCGGCCTACATTGAGTCGTCCGCAGGCGTCTTGCTCGATGCGGTGCGCTTGGCCGGCATCGCCGGTTTTGCAGAGCTGGCATGACTCCCTCAAGAATCGGCTTGATCGTCAGTGCAGCGGCGCTTGCCGTTCTACTTGCTGTCGGTGGATGGTGGTATCGAACCCAGCAGCGGGCCATCCCAATGCCCTGCGCCGATCCTCGCGCGGGCTGCATGGTGCCGGGCGGAGGCACGCTCCGGTTTGTGGGCGAACCCAATCCAATGGTGCCGTTTGAAGTCCGCCTCACCGACCGGAACGCCGATCAGGTGAGCATCCGCTTTGCGATGG
>CBIHQA010000317.1:0-5256 GCA_966211475.1 uncultured Neisseriales bacterium | reverse complement strand
CGGCCATCGCCCGCGCCAGACCTTCATCATTGAAGGCCCACAGGTCTTCGATGGAACCCCCGCCACGGCAGACGATCAGCACATCCACCTCGGCCCGCTCACTCGCCTTCCGGACGGCAGCCGTTAGCAAGGCGGGGGCATCCGCCCCCTGCACCGGGGCCGGATAGAGCACCACCTCCAGATGCGGCGCCCGGCGGCGCAGCGCCGTCAGCACATCGCGCAAGGCGGCCGCCTGTGGCGACGTCACCACACCGACGCGACGCGGGAAGCCCGGTAGCGCGCGCTTCCGCCCCGCATCGAACAGTCCCTCTGCCGACAGCTTGGCCTTCAGACGCTCGAAAGCCTCGAACAACGCCCCTAGCCCGGCCCGGCGCATCCCGTCCACATTGAGCTGGAATTCGCCGCGCGGGGCATAGAACCCCACCTGCGCGAACACCTCCACCTGGTCGCCATTCGTCACCGGCCACGGCACCAGCTGCGCCTTGTTGCGGAACATCACGCAACGCACCTGCGCCTCCTGATCCTTGAGCACAAAGTACCAGTGGCCACTGGCTGCGCGGGTGAGGTTGGACACCTCGCCGGCCACCCACAACGGCGGGAAACTGGCGGTCAACACCTCGGCGACCGTACGGTTCAGCTGTGAAACCGGGATAGTCCGCCCACCCGATGCAATCGTCATGTCAACTTGGGTCAACTCATCCACACCTTGTCAAGCCTGCAGTGCAACAGGCACGAAAATACTTTCTGTCAAGAGAGTAACTGCAAGTCATTGATTTTTATGAAAATACGAGAATGCACAAGAACCCGGCAGTCTGTAAAACTTCCTTACGGCACGGCGAGTTAGCGATGCTGCTCCGGTTTCATCCACAAAGTTATCCACAGATTTTGTGGGTAAGCCAGAAAAGCCTTTCGGGGCGGGAACTTAGCGCACACAGTTGAGTCTGCGTGCCGGTTGCTTGATCCCGTGGGAACGAGTCGCTACATTACTCGGCTGCCGCACCGGCCGTCCCCGCATGGTACGATTCGGCCGTTATCCGCCGGGCCGACGGCCCGCCACACGAGGACTCAATAAGGTGCTGTCGATCATTCAAGCGGCCGGTTGGCCGATCTGGTTGCTGATTATCGCATCCATCGTGGCGCTCGCCATCATCATCGAACGCTTCTGGTCGCTGCGCCAGAGCCTGATCGCGCCGCTTGGGCTGTTGCCCGCGGTGGTTCAGGAATACCGCCAGCACGGTGTCACCGAACCGCTGCTCAAGAAGCTGCTCGACCCCAAGGCCCCGCTGATCGCCCGCGTGTTCGCGGCCGGCCTGAAGAACGTGCACAGCTCCCGCGAGATCATGAAGGAAAGCATCGAGGAAGCCGGCCGCGCCGCGGCGGTGGAGCTCGATCAGTTCCTGACCCTGCTGGGCACCATTGCCTCGCTGTCGCCGCTGCTCGGCCTGTTCGGCACGGTGATCGGCATGATCGAGATCTTCGGCGCGCAGAGCCCGGTGCAGGGCAACAACCCGGCCCAGCTGGCGCACGGCATCTCGGTCGCGCTGTACAACACCGCCTTCGGCATCCTGGTGGCCGTCCCCAGCATGGCGTTCTACCGCCACTTCCGCGCCCGCATCGACCAACTGCTGGTCGAGATGGAGCAGCAGGCGGTCAAGCTGGTTGAGATCGTTCACGGTGATCGCCAAGGCTGAGCGGCCCGCAGTTGATTGTGAATCCACGATTGGCGTGGCGTCGGGCAAAGCCCGACTGATTTGACGTGCAGAGGGGGCTCGCCGCTCCCTTGAGAATCCCGACTCCCCCCGCCCTCGCCGCTGCGAGGGAGCCTCGCTTCGCGAGTGAGGGTGGAGCCGGTGGGCGCAGAAAAGCGCAAGAGACATTAGAGGCTCCTTAGATGAATTTTCATCGCGGCAAGCACCGGGAAGAGCCGGAGATCAACTTCATCCCGTTGATCGACCTGTTGCTGGTGATCGTGATCTTCCTGGTGGTCACGACGACGTATGCGCGTTTTTCCGAACTGCAGATCAACCTGCCGTCCGCCAAGGGTGAGCAGGCCGAGCAGAAGGAAAAGACCATCAACGTGGCGGTGAATGCGGAAGGCCGCTTCCTGATCGACAACAAGCCGGTGACTTTCTCCGACGCTGCTCAACTGGCGGAAGACCTGAAGCAGGCATCGGGTGGCGCCGCCGAGCCGGTGATCGTGATCAATGCCGATGCATCGGCCCGCCACCAGAACGTGATCGACGTGATGGAGGCCGCCCGGCTGGCAGGTTTCGTCAAGTTGACCTTCGCGACGCAGGCACCGGAAGGCGCCGCCAGCCACTGACCATGCGGGCCCGATTGGGCCTCGCCTCCTCTCCGCCACCGCGCGATGCCCGACTCCCCGTCTTCCTCTCCGTCGGCACCTCGCGCGGCTGCCCTGCCTGATCTCTGGGTTCGCCCGGGGCTGACGCGGTTCCTGCTGTTACCCGCTTCCTGGCTGTATGGCGTCATCGCTGCCTTGCGGCGGATGGCCTATCGGTTCGGCCTGAAGCGTTCGGTGCGTCTGCCTGTGCCGGTGGTGGTGGTCGGCAATGTTCAGGTTGGCGGCACGGGCAAGACACCATTGACCCGCTACCTGATCGACGAACTGCGTGCACGGGGATGGAACCCCGGCGTGGTCAGCCGGGGATATGGCGGTACGGCAGAAGGTGCCCGTCCGGTCACTCCGGACAGTGACGCTGCTGAGGTCGGCGACGAGCCGGTCCTGCTTGCCAGCCATGGCTGCCCCGTCTGGATCGGCCGGGACCGGGTTGCCACAGCCCAGGCGCTGCTGGCCGCCCACCCGGATGTTGACCTACTGCTGTGCGACGACGGGCTACAACACTATCGACTGGCCCGCGACCTGGAAATCGCCGTGGTCGATACCGCCCGAGCCGATCTGCCCAACCGGCACCTGTTACCGGCCGGTCCGCTGCGAGAACCCTGGGGCCGGCTAAAACAGGTCGACGCGGTGGTGGTGCATGGCGAACATGCGCCGCCCGTCTCCATCAGCCGCACATATCGCCTGCGTCTGGCAGCCCGCGATTTCTACCGAGTCAGCCATCCGGCGGAGCACCGGGCCCCCGCCGACTTTCAGGGCCTGCGCCTGGCCGCTGCTGCCGGCATCGGGCAACCGGCCCGCTTCGGCCGGACGCTGTCTGCGCTGGGTCTCGACGCACCGCTGACCGCCTTCCCGGATCACCACCGCTACAGCCCTTCCGACCTGGCGTTTCCGGGGGTCGACGCAGTGCTGATCACCGAGAAGGACGCGGTGAAATGCCGTGGCTGGAATGATGATAAACTATGGGCGTTGTGCGTTGCGGCAGAGCTCGAACCCGATCTTTCTGCCTTTATAAATCAACAACTTGAACATATTCCCCGATCCAGGCGAGGCTAACGCGAAAACCTGTCCGCACGAAGGATCCGGGGCGAAACGATCGCTATGGACGCTAAGCTGCTGGACATCCTGGTTTGCCCCCTCTGCAAGGGCCCGCTGGAACATCGCAAGAGTCAGCAAGAGCTCGTCTGCAAGGCAGATCGCCTTGCCTTCCCTGTCCGCGACGACATCCCCGTGATGCTGGAGGACGAAGCCCGTCCGCTCTGCACCGACGAGTGAGCGCGGACCGCATGCGCGACTTCACGGTCATCATCACGGCACGTCATGCCTCCAGCCGTCTGCCCGGCAAGATGCTGGCCGACCTGGCCGGCACGCCGATGATCGTGCGTGTGGCGCAGCAAGCGGCCCGGAGCGGCGCCAGCGCCGTCCACATCGCCACTGATCATGCCGATATCGAAGCTGCCGTCCGCAGCGCCGGCTTTCCCGCCTGGCTGACGAACGTCGACCACCCGAGCGGCACCGATCGCCTGGCCGAAGCCTGTGACCTAATCGGCCTGCCGGACGACGCGGCCGTGGTCAATGTGCAGGGCGACGAGCCACTGCTGCCGCCCGACCTGATCGACCAGGTAGCCGACGCGCTGCTGGGTGACCCGGATGCGGCCATCGCAACGCTCGCCCACCCGATCAGCGACGCCACTGAATTTTTCAACCCGAACGTCGTCAAGGTAGTCTGCGACGACGCCGGACGCGCGCTCTACTTCAGCCGCGCGCCCATCCCGTACGCCAGGGACGCCTTCGCCCAAAACCGCGACGTCCTGCCTGCCGGCCTACCCGCCTACCGGCACATTGGCATCTACGCCTATCGCGTCGGCTTTCTGCGCGCCTACCGCGCGCTGACGCCGAGCCCGCTGGAACGCATCGAGATGCTGGAGCAGCTACGTGCGCTCTGGCATGGCTACCGCATCCGCGTCGCCGTGGTGAATGATCCGCCGCCCGCCGGCGTGGACACCCCGGAAGACCTGGCCCGTGTCCGGCAATTGCTGAAAGCGTAGATCACATATAACAGGGCACCCTTGCGCCGGAGGCAGGAGAGCGCCCGGAAACAGATCGTTCAACATAGAGACAGAGGAAACTCGCAATGAAACTCATCCTGTTGGGCGCACCCGGCGCCGGCAAGGGAACCCAAGCCAACTTCATCAAAGAGAAGTTCGGCATTCCGCAAATCTCCACCGGCGACATGCTGCGCGCGGCCGTCAAGGCTGGCACCCCGCTGGGCCTGAAGGCCAAGGCGGTGATGGATGCCGGTCAATTGGTGTCCGACGACCTGATCATCGGCCTGGTGAAGGAACGCATCGCCGAGCCGGATTGCGCCAAGGGCTTCCTGTTCGACGGCTTCCCGCGCACCATCCCGCAAGCCGACGCGCTGAAGGAAGCCGGTATCGACATCGATAGCGTGATCGAATTCGACGTGCCGGACGAAGTGATCGTCGACCGCATGGCCGGCCGCCGCGCCCACCTGTCCTCGGGCCGCACCTACCATGTGAAGTACAACCCGCCCAAGGTCGAAGGCAAAGACGACGTCACCGGCGAAGACCTGGTCCAGCGTGACGACGACAAGGAAGAAACCGTCCGCAAGCGCCTGGAGGTCTACCATAGCCAAACCCGTCCGCTGGAGGACTACTACTCCAAGTGGGCCGCGTCCGGCGCGCCGAAGTCGCCGCGCTACGTGAAGATCGACGGCACCCGTGCGGTCGATACGGTGCGGGACGAGATTTTCGCCGCCCTGAGCTGACCTCCGCGGTTCTCCGCATGGCAATCGACCGGCCTTGAGCCGGTCGTGGTGATTTGTGGTGCGGTTGACGTGGGGTGTGGTGCGGTCGGCGGAAAGCTGCATTATGTTT
>CBIHQA010000316.1:0-5283 GCA_966211475.1 uncultured Neisseriales bacterium | reverse complement strand
GAGACGATATACAGCCGATTGTTGCCGTCCAACAGATCGGCGCTGGGCTTCGAGAACGGGTTAGCCTGATTGAGGATGCGCTTCGCGGCGTCATCCAGGATGGGCTTGCCGGACGAGCGCAGCATCTCGACGCTTTCCAGCTCGCCGTTGGCCAGGATCGACACGCCAAGCTTCACCGAACCGTAAATGCCTTGCCGCGCTGCCTCGGTCGGATAGTTCAGCTCGCCCACCCGCTCTACTTTGGCGACCCATTGCGCATAGTAGAAAGCGGCCCGCGCTTCGGCTGTCCGCGCCGTGATGTACTTGTGGCGGGGCTTCTTCTGGTAATCGTCGTAGTCCTTGGAAATCTGCGCTTCCTTCCGCGCAATCGCCAGGCTCTGGTTGTAGAGGTCGACGCCGTTCAGGGTCGCTACCGGCTGCGGTTGCTGCTGTTCGGTCGGCTCCGGCACGGCCACGCGGTGCTTGCTCTGCTTGATCTGCTCCAGCAGCCGCTGGTTCTGCTGTTCCAGGGCCTGCTGTTTCTGCTTGAGTTCAGACAGCGCGTCGCCCTGCTTCTCCTGTACCTGCGGGGGCAGCGGAGTCTTCGCGGTACGGTTTTGGTCGGTGTTGCCACCGCCATCCAGATTGGCTTGCGCCAGGGCGGTCGGATCGGTCGGACGCTTGTTGTGCTTCGCATTCACCAACACCACTTCCAGCGGCAAATGACGGGTGATCTGGTTGACCAGCGGGTCGATGAAGTGGGTCTTGATCGCGCCGGCATGCAGCAGCACCGAAACGCCAAGCGCCAGCCAGAACGGCAGCAGCCGGGCGGCGCGGGGCGGCGGGGGCGTGAGGACGAGCAGGTCGTGTTGGGTGAGTCGCGCGGTCATGGCGTCAGACGGGTTCGGGTGGCCCGATTGTACGAAGCGCCTTGGTCCCTGTCACGCCGCCGGTCGGGGGCGGTGCGGCGTGACAGGCCCTGGATCAAGCAGCGACCGGCGCAACTGGGTCGTGTGCACGCAGGAAATGGGTGTGACTGGTGATGTTCCACAGATCCACGCCCAGCACCTTCACCCGTACCGCGGTACCCTGCGGTAGCTCCGGCATGCCGTCCGGCTTGGCCAGCAGCGGCAGGCCAGCGAGGCGCACGGTGACGCCGTCGCGTAGTACGGTGCCGTCGATCTCGCCGATCTGTTCCTGCTCCAGCCAGCGCAGGCACCAGTAGGTGTCCATGCGCTCCTGGAAGGTCAGGTAGGCGGTGTAGGCGGCGTCGAATTCGCGCATCGGCACGAACAGGTCCTGCGCCTTGGGGTAGGGCGGCTTGTCGCCCTGCACCAGGGCGATCAGCTGGCGCTGGTTGATCAGGTCGACCGCGCGGCGCAGCGGCGAGCTGGACCAAGCGTACTGGGCGACGCCCAGCCCCTGGTGCGGCTCGGGGCTGGTGGTCATGCGGGTGCGGCCGGCGCCCTGGGCACGGTAGATGGCCGGCACGCGGTGCTCCGCCAGCCAGCCGCCCCAGTGGCTGTTGACCAGGATCATCAGCTCGGCCACCACTTTGTCGATGGGCGAGCCACGCAGGCGCGGCACGATGGCCACGCGGTCGTTCTCGACCACGAAGTTGTAGTCGACGTTCTGCGGTCGGCTCGGGTCCGGGGTCTTGCCGCGCGCGGCTTCCAGCTGGTTGGCCAGCTTCCACAGGTATTCGAGCTCCGCCTTGTAGGGGTAGGGCGTGGCGTCGCCGGCATCCAGCGCCGCCTGGTTGAAGTTCACTTCCAGCGTGTCGTGGCGCAGGTTCTGCGCGATGTGGATGCGTTCCACCCGGGTACTGCCGGGCTTCAACGTGCCGTCGGCCGCGATGTCCAGGTAGAGCGACAGCGCCGGGCAGGGCGTGCCTTCCTGCAGCGTGAAGACGTTGACGAAGCTGTCCGGCAGCATGGTGATCTTGTTGCCGGGCATGTAGACGGTGGACAGCCGCGTCATCGCGATCTGGTCCAGCGGGCCGCCGACCGGAATGCCCAGCGCCGGTGCTGCGATGTGCACGCCGACCCGGGCGCTGCCATCAGGCAGCAGTACCACCGAGAAGGCGTCGTCGATTTCGGTGGTCGCCGCGTCGTCGATGGAGAAGGCCTCGGCTTCGGCCAACGGCAGGTCGGTGGGGGCCGTCGCCAATTCCAGCTCGGGGAAGCCGGTGCCGCGCGGGAAGAACTCGTGCAGGAAGGCGCCCATGTGGTAGTCGTGGTGGCTGACCACGCCGCCGGCCGCGCGCAGCAGGTCCAGCGGGGACCGGCTGGTGGCCTTCATCGCCTCGTCCAGCGCCTTCCATTCCAGGCTGTTCTTGTCCGGCTTGTACAGCAGCATCGGCACCTGGGCGCGCAGCTCGTCCGGCAGGCGTCCGGCTTGCAGCTCGGTGGCCATGTGGACGATCTTTTCCTGCTGCAGGCGCTTCTTTTCCAGGCCGGCCAGTGCGGCCTTCAGGGTGTCTTCGGGCGCCTTCTTATAGCGGCCTTTGCCCTTGCGGTAGAAGTACATCGGCGCGCCGTGCAGGCGGGTCAGCACGGCGGCGGCTTCCGCTGCGCTCGGCGCATGGCCGAAGTAATCCTCAGCGAAGGCGTCGAAGGCGAATTCGTCCTCCGGCGCCATCTCCCACAGGAAGTCGAGGTCCATGTCGGCGGTCAGCGCTTCGGCGCGGGCCAGCAGGTCGGCGGCGCCGTCCTTGAAGCGCAGCATCACGGTGGCGGCCTTGATCTTGCTACGCTTGCCGGTCAGCGCTTCGACCTGCAGCGAATTGTCGGCTTCGGACATGATCTGGCCGACCTTGAAGCTGCCGTCTTCCTCGAACAACACGTACATGTGGTGACGCCTGAAACTGGTAAACCGTTGATTTTAACAGACTGCCGTGGTCATCCCGCGGCCATTGGCCGAATGGCGTACGTATCCGCAAACGCACGGATCTGCTCGAAGTAGCCCTCGAAGTCGATGAAGCTGTGGTCGCCACCCTCGATCACGGTCTGGCGGGCGCCGGCCAGCTTGTCCACACCTTCGCGCCAATCCAGCACCTCGTCGCCGGTCTGCGTCATCAGCCAGTAGCGTTCGGGCCGGGTTACCGGCACCTGCATCGCCTGCCAGACTGCCAGGTCAAGGTCGGTCAGCAGGTACTGCTCGCCGGTATAGGGGTTGCGGTTGACGCCGGCGAAGCGCCCCAGATCCCGCGCGGCATGGATGCCGGGGTTCACTAGGATGGCGGGCAGGTTGTAGCGTTCCGCCAGCCACATGCCGTAAAAGCCGCCCAGCGAGCTGCCGATCAGGCAGATCGGCTCGTCCTGGCTCTCGATCAGCCGGCACAGGTAGTCGGCCGCGTCGCGCGGCAGGCTGGGAATGGCGGGCACCACGTAATCAGCACGCCCCTGGTCGACCCACCAGTCGCCCAGCACGCGGGCCTTGTAGGAGCGCGGGCTGGACTGGAAGCCGTGCAGGTAGATCAACATCTTTCGTATTCCTTGGATTTTGCCCAATCCCGCCGGTGGGCGGGAAAGTCTCAGGGAGGCTGCAAATGGATTGCCGGCGGTGAAACCAGCAAAGCTTGCTTTGCGCCCTTCTGCCGGCGCGTTTCTCGCCGTTGGCCGACGGTTCCGTTTTCGTCCGGTCGGCGGTGTTATTTGGCAAGCGGCCGCAGCTGGCCGATGGCGAGAGATTGTCGTCATTATGCGGCGGCACACCGTATGTCGGGAATTCTTCGGCGCGGGCGCCACCGCTGATCTATGTTGGTATCAGGCCGTTCGCCGCGATGGCGCGGCCCTTCCCCAGCGGTAGCGCCGGCTGCCCTCCCTCTTGTGGCGCTACCGCTCTTTTATTCCCCGGGTCGCCTGTTGGCGGCCTGTTTCTTTTTGGCTTTTGGGTCGTTGGCGACTGGGGTCCTATACTGACTTCCGGATGGATCTTCGCCGGATTGCAGCATGATCAAAAAAGTACCGGTGTCCGCGCTCAAGCCCGGCATGTATATCCACGACCTGGCGGTCGACTGGATGAATCACCCGTTTGCCCGCAACCATTTCCTGCTCCGTCAGGAGGCGGACATCGAGAAGATGATCGCGGCGGGTATTCATGAGGTCTACATCGACACCGCCCAAGGGCTGGACGTGGCCGACGCGCCGACCCGCGCCGAGGTCCAGGCCGCGCTCCACGAGGAAATGCTGGCTGCCGTCCAGTCTGCCGCGCCGCCGATCCGGTTGTCGGTGGCCGAGGAGCTGAGCCGCGCCCGTAGCGTGGCGACCCAGGCACAGCGGGCGGTGCGGGCGGTGATGCGCGACGTGCGGCTGGGGCAGGCGATCCAGGTCGATGCGCTGTCGCCGCTGGTGGAAGACATCACTCAGAGCATTGCACGCAGCGCCGGGGCGCTGACTGCGCTGCTGCGGCTGAAGACGGCGGACGAGTACACCTTCCAGCATTCGGTGGCGGTCTGTGCGCTGATGGTCACCTTTTGCCGGTCAGCAGGGTTCGATGCCGATCTGGTGCAGCGTGCCGGCATGGGCGGGCTGCTGCACGACACCGGCAAGATGAAGGTGCCGGACAGCGTGCTCAACAAGCCGGGCCGGTTGACCGAAGCAGAATTCGAGATCATGAAGCGTCACCCCAGCGACGGCTGGGACATCCTCAAGGCAACGCCCGGGGTGGACGACATTGCACTCGACATCACCCTGCACCATCACGAACGGCGCGACGGCAGCGGCTACCCGCACAAGCTGGGCGGAGAGCAGATCAGCACGTTGGCGCGCATGGCGGCCATCGTCGATGTCTACGACGCGATCACTTCCAACCGCTGCTACCACGTCGGGATGCCGCCCACCGAGGCACTGCGCAGCATGTGGGAGTGGACCAAGCATCACCTGGACCCGGCGTTGATGCAGTCCTTCATCCGCATTGTCGGCATCTACCCGGTGGGCGCGCTGGTGAAGCTGGAGAGCGGGCGCATCGGCGTGGTGGCCGAGCACAACGAGAACGACATGCTGCGGCCGAAGATCAAGGTGTTCTTTTCGAGCAAGGCGAACGCCCGCATCGTCCCGGAGATGGTCGACCTGTCCCGCAACCTGGGGGCCGGCGGCGGTGATCGCATCGTCGGGCACGAAGACCCGGCGGCGTGGAAGATTGATCCGATGCGTCTGCTGGAGGCGTGAACCCGTCCTAGGCAGAGACCTGCCCGGCGCGGTCAGCCGGGCCCGGTTTCGTTCTCCAGCCACCCCAGCCATCGCAATGCTTGTTCGCGATTGTCGCCGCAGAGTGACTCGCTGGGCTGCAGCGATCCGCAAA
>CBIHQA010000315.1:0-5291 GCA_966211475.1 uncultured Neisseriales bacterium | reverse complement strand
CCAGCCGGGCGAGGAAGGCGCCGTCGAAGCAGTCGCCCGCGCCGGAGGCGTCCTTTGCGTCGACCGGGTAGGGGTGGACCAGCCGGCGTTCGTCCGGGGTGGCGACCAGGCAGCCGTGCGCGCCCATTTTCAGCACCACCAGGCGGGGGCCGAGTCGCAGGATCTGGTCGACCAGTTCGTCGGGCGAACTGGGGCCGAACAGTTGGGTGACGTCGTCCAGGCCGGGTAGCGCCACGTCGGTCAGCGACAGCGCTTCGGTAATGCCTTCCCGCGCCTGCTCCAGCGACCACAGCGCCAGCCGCAGGTTGGTGTCGAAGCTGACCTGCACGCCCAGGTTTCGCGCAGTCCGCATCGCATGCAGGGCGGCGTGGCGGGCGCTGGGCGAGATCGCCAGGCTAATGCCGGACAGGTGCAGGTAGCGGGCGCCGCCCAGCAGGTCGACCGGCAGGGAGGACGCATCGACCCGGCTGGCGGCCGAGCCGGCGCGCCGGTAGTGGAAATGATGGCCGCCGGCGTCGTGGGTGACGAAGTACAAGCCGGTCGGCGCGCCGGGGAGCCGCTGGACGCCATCGGTCTGTACGCCCTCCGTGCGCCACAGGTCGAGCAGCATTTGTCCGAACGGGTCGTCGCCCACCGCGCTGAGGTAGCCGGTCCGCGCCCCTTGCCGGGCAGCGGCGATCACCACGTTGGAGGTGTCGCCGCCGAATCCTTGCAGGTAGCGGGTGGGGTCCGCGGGCTGCTGGTTGAATTCGACCAGGGCTTCGCCGAAGCCGAGCAGGTCAAAGGACGCCGCCGCGCTCATACCGTGGTCCCCCGCGCGGCCACCGGCACAATCTGCTCGACCTGGCCGCCTCGGGCCAGCACCATGCGGTCATGCAGATTGGTCACCACGCAGACGTGGTTGGGGATGATGCGCACCCGTTCGCCGATCTCCGGTTTGCGGGCGCAGGCGGACAGATCGACCACGCCATGTTCTTCGTTCAGCCGCACGATCACCGCATCGGGGTAGTCCGGCAGATGGCCGTAGCCGGGCAGGCCGCCGGCGCGGTCGGACGACAGGGTCTTGGAGCCCGCGTCCAGCACCGCGCGGTCATCGGTCGGCCGGCTGACCACGGTACTCCACACGGTCAGCGCGATGTCGTCCCAGCCGGCCGCCCCTTCAGCCACCGTGGCGCGGTCGTGGTAGATGTAGGTGCCGACGCGTACTTCGGTCAGGCCTTCGGTTTCATGGGCATGCCACATGCCGGGCGTGCCGCCGCCGGAGGCGATGCCCCAGGGCAGGCCATGGCTGTCGAACGCCTGCCGCAGGCCGGCCAGCCAGCCGGCGGTGGCGGGCAGGGTGGGGTAGCAGGAGACGCCGGCGAGCCTCAGCCCGTCGGTGCGCACTACCTGCTGCGCCAGAGTGACAGCGGCATCGACCGATTGCACGCCGGTGCGGCCGCCGCCGGTGTCGAAATCGATCAGCACGCCGATCTCATGGCCGGCCATGCGGGCCGCGTCTCCGGCGGCGGAGACCGCCACGTGGTTGTCCAGCGCCAGCGTGATGCGCCGCTGCTGTGCCAGGGTGGCCAGTCGCTCCAGCTTGGCCGCGCCGAGCACGTTGTAGGTGATCAGCATGTCTTCCGCGCCGGCCGGCAGCATGGCCTGCGCCTCGCTGACCTTCTGGCAATTGAGCCCGATGGCGCCGGCCGCCAGCTGCTTGCGGGCCATCTCGATCAGCTTGTGGGTCTTGATGTGCGGACGCAGCGCCAGGCCGTGCTGGTTGCAGTAGGCCTGGTAGCGCTGGATGTTGGCTTCCGCGCGGTCCAGATCGACCACGGGGACGGGGGTGTCGAGTTGATGGATGTCCATGGATTGTCCTGGATAGGTAATTCTGGAACGCATCGACCCGACGGGATGCCCCGCTCAGGCCATGCGTAGCCGCTGGGTGAGTTCCTTCGCCACCGTGGTCAGGCTGGCGAGGTATTCCGCCTGGTTGCGCAGCCCGTCTTCCTTGGGCGCCACCAGGCACAGGGTGGCGATGCAGACGTCGCCCTGCTGGTAGACCGGCGCGGCGAAGCACTGGGTGAAGCTGTCGACGATGCTGCCGAAGGTGAAATACCCGGCCGCCTTGGCCTCGCGGGCCTGCCGGATGAATTCTTCCGGCGCCAGCCAACTGCCGTCGGGCAACTGGAAATCCGCCGCCGGGATGAAGTCGAGGATCTGCTGGTCGCTCAGGTGCGACACCAGCAGCCGGCCGGACGCGGTCCAGGGGATCGGCAGCGCTTCGCCCACGTTGGTCGAGATGCGGAACGGCCGCAGGCCTTCCTTCATCAGCGCCACCGTGTACTTGTTGCCGTCGAGCATGCACAGCTGGGCGGTTTCGCGGGTTTCCTCGGCGATGCGGGTCAGCAGCGACTCGCATTCGCGCATCAGGTCGAACTGCTCGGCGTACGCACTGCCGAGGAAGTAGAGCTTGCGGCCGAGGAACACCTGGCCTTCCTCCCCCGCGTACTCCAGGATGCCGTGCCGCAGCAGCAGGTTGACCAGTTCGTAGACCGACGAGCGCGGCGCGCCGATCTCCGCCGCGATTTCGTTCGGGCGCATCGGCTTGCGGCGGGCGCGCAGGAAATCGAGGATCTCGAACGCGCGGTCCAGCCCTCTGGAACGACGGTTGACGCTGTCCTCGGTCACGGTATTCATGGTCTGCTTCCTCTTCTGCTGCTCGGCCCCGGGTGGGTCAGCCGCCGGACCGCTCCGCCTTGCGCTTGTAGGCCACGCAGTCGACCTCGACCTTGCAGTCGACCATCATGCGGGACTGCACGCAGGCGCGGGCGGGCGGGTTGCCGCCGAAATAGTCGGCGTAGATCTTGTTGAAGGTCCAGAAATCGCGCGGATCATCCAGCCAGACGCCGACCCGTACCACGTCGTCCACCCCGTAGCCGGCCTCGTCGAGGATGGCGATCAGGTTCTCGATGGCCTTGCGGGTTTCGGGGATGATGCCGCCGGGGATGATCTCGCCCTGGTGCATGGCGACCTGGCCGGAGACGAACAGCCAGCCGTCGGCTTCCACCGCTCGGGCGAAGGGCAGCGCCTGGCCGCCCGCGCCGGATTCGCCGGCTCCGTATCGTACAATACTCACATCCACATCCTTTGCATCAATTGAAGGTCGAGTTCTTCAGGAATTCCGCCAGCCGCTCGGTGCGCGGACGCAGGAACATCTCCTTCGGGTCGCCCTCTTCGGCGATCCGGCCCTGGTTCATGAAAATCACCCGGCTGGATACCTCGTAGGCGAAGCGCATCTCGTGCGTGACCAGCAGCATGGTCATGCCTTCGCGGGCCAGATCCTTGATCACCAGCAGCACTTCGTTGACCAACTCGGGGTCCAGCGCCGAAGTGACTTCGTCGAACAGCATCAGCTGCGGGCTCATGGCAATCGCGCGGGCGATGGCCACCCGTTGCTGCTGGCCGCCCGACAACTGGCCCGGATAATGGTCGCGGCGGGCCAGCAGGCCGACCCGGTCCAGCCATTTCTCGGCGATGGCGCGGGCCTCCTCGCGGCGCATCTTCTTCACCTTGATCAGGCCGAGCATCACGTTCTCGGTCGCGCTCATGTGCGGGAACAGGTTGAACTGCTGGAAGGCCATGCCGGTCAGCGCGCGCTGGCGGGCGACTTCCTTCTCGCTCTTGCGGTGGCGGGTGCCGTGGCGCAGCTCGTAGCCGATCTCCTCGCCGCCGATGTGGATGGAGCCGTCGTTGAACTCCTCCAGCATGTTGATGCAGCGGAGCATGGTGGTCTTGCCCGAGCCGCTGGAGCCGATCACGCACACCACGTCGCCCTGCTGCATGGTGCAATCGACGCCCTTGAGGACTTCGACCTCGCCATAGCGCTTGTGCAGGTTGCGGATTTCCAGGATAGGGGTCGTCATTGCTACGGTTCCTTAGGACGGGATATGGGTCTTGCGCTCCACGAACCGCCCGAACTGCTCGATGGCGAAATTGATCGCGAAGTACAGGAACCCGGCAAACAGGTAGAACGGCAGGCTCAGGAAGGTGCGGGAAATCACCTCCTGCGACGCCAGCAGCAGATCGCCCACGCCGATGATCGACAGCAGGGTGGAGGCCTTCACCATCTCGGCGGCGGTATTCACCCAGGTCGGCAGGATCTGGCGGATCGCCTGCGGCATCAGCACCGACAGGAAGGTCTGCGAGAAGGTCAGCCCGATCGCCTTGGCGGCTTCCACCTGGCCCTTCGGGATGGCTTGCAGCGCGCCACGCACGATCTCGCCGACATGCGAGCTGCAGAACACCGCCAGCGCCAGCACCCCAGCCTGGAACGGGCTCAACTGGATGCCCGCCGTGCTCAGGATGTAATAGCTGGCCAGCACCAACACCAGCACCGGCGTGCCGCGGATGAAATCGGTGTAGCCACGCATCACCAGCCGCAGCGGCATCGCACCGTAAGTCAGCGCCAGCCCCACGCCGATGCCCAGCACCGTGCCGGCGACGATCGCCAGCAGAGCGGACACCACCGTGATGCCCAGCCCCTGGGCAATGGGGATGCGTGCGATCCAGAGTTCATGCAGGAATTGGCTTAGCGAAAAATCCATGATGGTCACCGTGGAATGGCAAGCCGACGCTCGACCCGCCGGAACAGCGCGGCCAGCACGGTGCAGGTACCGACATACAGAAGACTCGCCACCACCCAGGTCTCGACCACGCGGAAGCTCTCGACATTGATCTTGCGCGCCTCGAACGTGAGTTCCGGCACGGCGATGGCGGCCGCCAGCGAGGTGTCCTTGAACAGCGAGATCACCGTGCTGCCGAGCGAAGGCAGTACGTTGCGGAACATCAGCGGCGCGACGATCGACGCGTTGATCTGCATCCGAGTGAGGCCAATCGCCTGCCCCGCCTCCCGCACGCCCTTGGGCACCGACAGCAGGCCGGCGCGGAACACCTCCGCCAAGTAGGCGCCGGAATACACCGCCAGCGTGGCGACGAAGGATTCCACCTCGCCCAGTTGCACGCCCAGGTCCGGCAGCGCGAAGTAGACGAACAGAACCAGCACCAGGATCGGTGTGTTGCGGATGATCGTCACGTACAGGCCAGCCAGCCGCCGCGCGACGCCGGAGCGCGATACCAGGGCGAACCCCAGCACCAGGCCGATGGCGATGCCGATGGCGATCGCGCCGACCGCCAGCAGCAGGCTCAGCCCCAGCCCTTCCAGCAGCCGGTCGAAGCTGCGCCAGACGACCGCAAAGTTGAATACATAGTCCATGGAGCGCCTTGCCTCTGAACAGGGTCCGTTCCCG
>CBIHQA010000314.1:0-5292 GCA_966211475.1 uncultured Neisseriales bacterium | reverse complement strand
AGACCATCGCGATCAGCGCGGTCCACACCGGTTCCAGCGTCATGATCAGCGCCGCATGACTGACGGACGCCATGCTCTGCCCCTTTACCTGCAGGAAGAAGCGCAGGCTGGTGGCGACCAGCGTGCTGGCCATCAGCCAGCCGAAGGTTTCACCGCTGATGGTAAGCGGCCAGGATTCGAGGCCGGTCGCTGCCGCCAGTGACAGCAGGCCGACCATGGTCAGTTGCACGGCCGTCAGTGCCACCACCGGAATGCGCGACACATAGCGGGCGTTCAGGTTGAAGTGCAGCGCCAGCGCGCAGGCGGCGGCCAGGAAGTACAGGTCCGATACATTCAGGCGCAGGCCGCTGGCCAGCGACAGACAGCCCATGCCCACTGTCGCGACCGCGGTTGCCAGCCAGGTGCTGGCGGTGATGCGCAGCTTGAACAGCGCCCAGCCGACGATGGGTGCAAAAATCAGCCCCAGGCTGCTGATGAAAGCGCCGACGCCCACATTGCTGGCCGAATGCAGACCCAGGATCCAGCACACCATCGCCACGCCCATCACCAGGCCGGTCGCCACGCCCCGGCGAAGATCATGCCGGTCCAGCGCCCGCATTGCCCGGTGGCCGATGCCGCCCAGCACCATCCCCGCCATCAGGAAGCGTACCCCGATGAACAGCAACGGCGGCAAACCGTGCAGGGCCTGCAGGGAAAACACCCAGCCGACGGAGGCCAGCAGCGTGACCGACACCATCACGGCATCGGCAGCCAGATGATGGTTGTCATTCGCCATGCGCGCCTCCCGATAGCCGGCGGCGTAGCTGCGCCGGAAGCAGGCGGAAGGCGGCGGCTGGCATGATTGGACTGCGATGCTGCAGGCGAACGCCGGCATCTTCGGAAACGGGCAAAGTCATGGCTGATTTCGAGGGCAGGGGATATCGCCGTCCTGTTGGAAGACAGGGCAGGGAAGGTAGCAAGCACGCCCGGATTCAACCATATTTTTCTTGCGCGGTGCAGCAAAAAGCCTGGACGATTTTTCGTCACCTGCGCGGTTCGGGCAGGGAACGGGCTGCGTATACTGTTCTACCAACCGCATGCATCCGGGCTACGTGGATTGATGCCTGCTGCGTGTCGCGCCACATCCACCATTCAAGCATGGTTTTGTCCCGGGAGGCGGCCCCGTCCGCGCGGCGAAACCTTGGAGGAGCCCCGCACGTGACCGACGCGCCGAAACGACGCAAGCGCAGCCCCCGTTTCCAGGAAATTGCCGAAGCGTCCGGCGTCAGCCTGGCCACGGTGGACCGGGTGCTCAATGAGCGGGGCAGCGTTTCGCAAGCGACCCGTGCCCGGGTGGTCGAGACCGCCAAGCGCCTCGGCGTGCCACGCCTGCTGCCGGAGGTCCGCCACGGCCTCATCCACCTCGACATCCTGCTGCCGCGCAACAGCACCCCCTTCTTCCGCCGCCTGACGCTGGCGCTGCAACGCTCGGTGCAGATGCTCGACAAGCGGGTGCTGGTGCACCGTGGCACCGTGCCGGAAGACGACGAGACGGTGATCGCCGACGCCATTCTGCACCCGCCTTACCGCCGGCAAGGCCTGATCATCACCGCCCCCGACAGCGAGCCGGTACGCAACGCGCTGGAGACGGTGATCGGCCGGGGCGAGCCGGTCGTCACCATGGTGACCGACATCGGCGGCATCGACCGCCTGCACTTCGCCGGCATCGACAACTACCGCGCCGGCCGCACCGCCGGCTACCTGATCGGCCGGCTGGCCAAGCGGCCCGGCCGTGTCCTGCTGGTCTGCAACGCGCTGGAGTACCGTGCTCACGTCGACCGCATCCAGGGCTGCCGCGACGCGATCGTGGAGGGTTTCCCCGCACTTGTCTGCAACCCGCAAAGCGTCGAAACCCACGACGACGTGGACCGCTGCTACTTCGCTGTTGTCGAGGCGCTGCAGACGCACGACGACATCGTTGCCGTCTACAACAGCGGCGCCGGCTCACCCGGCATCGAAGCCGCCCTGCGCAAGTTCGACGCCGCCGGCAAGGTGGTGTGGATCGCCCACGAAATGTCCGACGAACACCGCCAGTACATCGAACAGGGCATCCTCGATGTCGCCATCGACCAGGACCCGGACGGCCAGGCGATCTCCGCCCTGCAGCATCTGCTGCACGCCTGTGGCGTGGTCGAGCGGGCGCCGCCGGAAGGGATGAACGAGTTCAGGTTGTATTGCGCGGAGAATGTGCGGCGGGCGGTGTATTTGCCGTAGCCTGCTCATGGTCCGGGTCCGGGAAGAAACCTTTAATATGGCGCACCTTATTAAAGGTTTCTTCTGCGCCCGGATGGTGCTCCATGGGAAAATACCCCCAACCGATTCTCCGTGAGCCCCGCATGTCCGAGCAGCAGAACACTGTCCACAACCTGGTCATCCACAAGCTGATCAAGGATCCGCATGGTCCGGCGCGCATCGAGCTGCGTGATGCGCCGATGACGGTCACGCCGTCTGCACAGCGGCTGATCGATCACCTGGGCAAGCTGTATACCGAGCGTTTTGGCAAGGGTTACGGCAAGTTCGAGGATGATGAGGACAATTTCCCGATGTCGCGCTTTGTGCGGCAGCACGTGATCGAGCAGTCCATCGATTTCAACACCCTGTCGCAGCTGATGATGCAGCACCTGCAGGTGCGGGCGGAGCAGGAGGAGCTGGCGAGTGGCGGTTATGTGCTGATCGCCCGGGTGGATACAGGCACGGCGGATTGCCTGTTCGTGGCGATCGTGACCGAGGTGGTGGGCACGGCGATCACCGAGGGGCTGGACATCGTCGATACCATCCACCTGGATCTGACCCATTTGCGGGTGGCGGGGCGGATTGATCTGACGGGGTGGCAGAATCAGGCGGAGCGCTACATCAGCTTTGTGAAGGGGCGAGGGGATGTGGCGCATTACTTCAAGCTGTTCCTGGGTTGCAATGACCTGGTAATTGCGCTGAAAGAGACGCAGAAGCTGGTGCTGGGCCTCACGCAGTTCGCCGAGCAGCGGCAGTTGCAGCCGGAGGCACGCGACGAGCTGTTCGAGCGGGCGCACGGCTACCTGGACGAACTGGGTGACAACCGCGAGCCGGTGAGCCTGGATGTGATGGCCACCCGCATTTGGCCGCAGGCGCCGGAGCAGATCCGCGAGACGATGAACAGCGAAGAGGTGGAGGTTTCCGGCGGCTTCGTGCCGGACCGCCGGGCGATCAAGCCGTTGATGCGCTTCAAGGTGGCGGCACCACAGTGGAGGTTGGAATTCGACCGGGCGAGTTTGCGGTCGGGCGCGGTGGTGTATGACCGCAAGAACGACACGCTGGTGCTGTTCAACATTCCGGAGAACATCCGGAAGGAGTTGTTGGCGGAGTAGCGGGTCGCCAACCTACGGAAACCACCCCTCTCCCCAACCCCTCTCCCACAAGGGGCGAGGGGCTCGTGAAGCATCACCGCCAGCGGTTTCAGGCACGTCCTAGCTTGGCGTGAGGCGGGGTGCCCAAGTATCCGGTCTAGCCGTCATTGCCCTTCGCCTCTTGTGGGAGAGGGGTAGTAATGACCCCGCCCGACGGGTGGGGTGGTGATTGGGCTCCCTAATCCAACTCCACCGCCGCCGCCGTCTTCAAATCTTTCACGAACGTCCGATACGCCAGCTCTCGATCTTCCCCATGCAGCCGCAGCAGGTAGGACGGATGCACTGTCACCAGCACGGGCGGAGCATCCTGGCGGCGAATAATCCGGCCGCGGGTCTCCCGCAGCGTGACGGTTTCGCCCAGCACCGCCCGGCTGGCGGTGGCGCCCAGGCAGACGATCAGGGCGGGCGCGACGGCGGCGGCTTCGCTGGCCAGCCAGGGATGACAGGCTTCGATTTCCCGTTGGGCCGGGGTCTTGTGCACGCGGCGCTTGCCGCGCAGTTCCCATTTGAAGTGCTTGACCGCGTTGGTGATGTAGAGCACTGACCGGTCGATGCCGGCTTCTTCCAGCGCCTGGTTGAGCAGCCGGCCGGCGGGGCCGACGAAGGGTCTGCCAGCCAGGTCTTCGGCGTCGCCCGGTTGCTCGCCGACCAGCATGAGACGGGCGTGCGGGTTGCCTTCGCCGAACACGGTCTGGGTGGCGTTGCGCCACAGCGGACAGGCAGTGCAGTGGCGTGACTCCTCGCGCAGGTCGGATAGCGAGGGGATGGGGGGCTTGTCCATGGCGGTCAGGCTGCGATCTTGATCTCGTGCTGCCGGAACTTGTCGCCGATCTGAAAGTTCAGCTCGCTGATCAGTCGTTCGCGCGAGCTGATCAGGTCGGTGTTCCAGGCTTGCAGTTCGAAGGCCATCGCGCCGCTGGCGCCGAAATTCAGCAGGCGCACTTCGGGCGGCGGTTCCTCCAGCACATGCGGATTCTCGCGGGCTGCTTCCAGCAGCAAGGATCGGATGAAGCGTGGGTCTGGCCCCTGCGCCACGTTGACCTTCACCAGCACCCGGATACGCGCTTCGAAGTAGTGCAGGTTGATCACGTTTTCGGTGATGAAGCGCTGGTTGGGGATGATGAAGGTCTCGTTGTCGTTGGTGCGGAGGATGGTGCGGCGGGCGCCGATCTCCATCACCTCGCCTTCGACGCTGGAGACCTCGATGCGGTCACCGACCTTGATCGGCCGCTCGAACATGATGATCAAGCCGCTGATGAAGTTGCTCATGATGTTCTGCAGGCCAAAGCCCACGCCGACCCCAACGGCGCCGGCCAGTACGTTGAGCGAGGTCAGGTTGATGCAGGAGCTCTGCAGGATCACCAGGAAGCCCAGCAGCAGGATCAGGTAGCGCGCGATGGCGGCGATGGTCAGGCGCGTGCCGGTTTCCAGCGTGGTGTGGGAGAGCAGCCGGCTGACCATCCAGCCGCGGATCAGGCCGCTGATGTAGAACAGCAGGGCGATCAGCAGTGCGAGCTTGGCGAGGCCGACCAGGGTGACGTCGGTTTGGCCGAGGGTGAACAGGTGCAGGTCGAAGGCGGCCAGGTCGGCCAGTAGTTGGTGGAGTTTATCCATGTCGGTCCGTTGTCGTTGCGCGGGTGGTGATGGTTTCAGCCCGCCCGGAGGGGCGCATCGCACGCGGCCAGCAGAGGCTCAGACGGCGCGTTGCACCGTTCGGCCGGTGTGTGACGCGCTTCGCGGAAGAGGATGGGGCGGCGTGTCCCGGTCTGCGAAGTAGTCGATGGTGCGGGTCAGCCCGTTGTCCAGCGATACCGTCGGGGACCAGTCCAGCAGGCTCTGCGCTAACGAGATGTCGGGGCAACGGCGTACC
>CBIHQA010000313.1:0-5315 GCA_966211475.1 uncultured Neisseriales bacterium | reverse complement strand
GAAACCGTCTCCACCGACTACGACACCTCCGACCGCCTGTACTTCGAGCCGCTGACGCTGGAAGACGTGCTGGAAATCGTCGAGAAGGAAAAGCCAGCCGGCGTAATCGTCCAGTACGGCGGCCAAACCCCGCTGAAGCTGGCGCGCCTGCTGGAGCTCAACGGTGTGCCCATCATCGGCACCACGCCGGACATGATCGACGCGGCCGAAGACCGCGAGCGCTTCCAGAAGCTGCTCAACGATCTCGGCCTGAAGCAGCCGCCGAACCGCACCGCGCGCACCGCGCCGGACGCGATCGTGCTGGCCAACGAGATCGGTTACCCGCTGGTGGTCCGCCCGTCCTATGTGCTGGGTGGCCGTGCGATGGAAATCGTGCACGAACAGGCCGAGCTGGAGCGCTACATGCGCGAGGCGGTCAAGGTGTCGAACGACAGCCCGGTGCTGCTCGACCGCTTCCTGAATGACGCGACCGAAGTCGACGTGGACGCCATCTGCGACGGCGAGGATGTGCTGATCGGCGGCATCATGGAGCATATCGAGATGGCCGGCGTGCACTCCGGCGACTCCGCCTGCTCGCTGCCGCCGTACAGCCTGTCCGCCGAGATGCAGGACGAGCTGCGCCGCCAGACGGTGGCGATGGCCAAGGCGCTCAACGTGGTCGGCCTGATGAACGTGCAGTTCGCGATCCAGGGCGACACAGTGTACGTGCTGGAAGTGAATCCGCGTGCCTCGCGCACCGTGCCTTTCGTGTCCAAGGCCACCAGCCTGCCGCTGGCCAAGATTGCGGCGCGTGCGATGGCAGGGCAGTCGCTCAAGTCGCAGGGTGTGACCGAGGAAGTGGTGCCGCCGTACTACTCGGTGAAGGAAGCGGTGTTCCCCTTCATCAAGTTCCCGGGCGTCGATGTGATTCTTGGGCCGGAAATGAAGTCCACCGGCGAGGTGATGGGCGTGGGTGAAACCTTCGCCGAAGCCTTCGTAAAGTCGCAGCTCGCCGCCAGCGTCAAGCTGCCGAAGGAAGGGCGCATCTTCATCTCGGTGCGCAACGAGGACAAGGCGGGTGCGGTGGAGCTGGCCAAGACGCTGTCCGGCCTCGGCTTCACCCTGCTGGCAACCAAGGGGACGGCAGCAGCCATCTCCGCTGCCGGCATCCCGGTGACGCACGTTAACAAAGTGATGGAAGGCCGGCCGCACATCGTCGACATGATCAAGAACGGCGAAGTCGCCATGATTATCAACACGGTCGAGGAAAAGCGTCAGGCGATCCGTGATTCGGCGTCCATCCGCCAGAGCGCGCTCGGCAACAAGGTCACCTACTACACAACGCTGCCCGAAGCCCGGGCGGCAGCCATCGGCATGCAACACATGGCTGAACTGAGCGTGTATTCGGTCCAGAACTTGCACGCTTTGCTGCCGGTCTGAGTAAGCCCTGGGAGATGGGCGGGAGCTGTTGCGGTGGGTAAAACCACGCTACAATAACCGCCAATCGAGTGCCCCAAGCCGCCGTCCCGTTGACGGCGGCTTGTTCTTTTTGGTACGCGCCGCGCGTAGGCAATTGGCCCGTAGCGTGCGCAGTTGTTGGGAGATGAGAGCATATGCAGAAGATTCCGTTGACCGTAAAAGGAGCGGAACTGCTGAAGGCGGAATTGCAGCGCCTGAAGTCGGTCGAGCGTCCGAGCGTGATCCAGGCGATTGCAGAGGCCCGCGCTCAAGGCGACTTGTCGGAAAACGCCGATTACGATGCCGCCAAGGAGCGCCAGGCCTTTGTCGAAGGCCGCATCCTGGAGCTCGAAGGCAAGCTGTCGCTGGCGCAGGTCATCAATCCGGCCGAACTCGATGCCGACGGCCGCGTGGTGTTTGGCGCTACCGTCGAGCTGGAAGACCTGGAGGCAGGCGATGTGGTGACCTACCAGATCGTCGGCGATGACGAGGCCGATCTCAAGGAATCCAAGATTTCGGTGTCTAGCCCGATTGCCCGTGCGCTGATCGGCAAGTACGCCGGCGATGTGGCCGAAGTGCAGGCACCCAGTGGCATTCGCGAGTATGAAGTACGGGACGTTCGCTACGTTTGATCTCGGATCGGGCTTCTAATACATGGACGCATTGAAGAAGTTGACCGAAACGGTATGGGTTGGCGGTCTATTAATGATCGCCGGCTTCATGAGCTGGATCATGATGTTCGACCGGAGCCAAGGCGGGGTGTTCGCCGGAAGGCTGTTTCCTGCGATCGCTGCTGTCGGGATGGTGGCAGGGGCAATCCTGCTGTTCTACCACTTGTACAAGGTCGGCCTGCGGGCACTGCAGGCGCTGCCGTTCTGGCTAGCCATCCTGATGTGGCTGCTGGCGTTTGCTGCCTGGTTCGGTGTGTCGCACCTGCTGGGTTTGCTCGGATTGCGAGCGGACTTCGCCGCCTGGCACGGCATCAGCATGTTGTTGTACCTGGTTCAGTGCGTGCTGGGGATTCTGCTGGTCCTGCGCGGCTGAAACGGGACAAAAGAAAAAGCCGGCGTATGCCGGCTTTTGTCTTGTAGGAACGTAGTGCCCCCGACTGTTTCGCTGTCGATTACTTTGCCGTCTTCGTCTTCGTCTTCGGCAACGCGATGGTCGGCTTTTCCGGATGCGGGCGATAGATCACCAGCAACTTGCCGATATGCTGCACCGAAGCGGCATCCAGCTGGTCGCAGATGCTTTCCTGCAGCGCGTCGCGTTCGGCGCGATCATCGGAGAACACGCGGATCTTGATCAGCTCGTGCGCATCCAGCGAGCGGGCGATTTCGCGGATCACCGCTTCGGTCAGCCCGTTCTGGCCGATGTGGACGACCGGATTCAGTTTGTGCGCCTCGGCGCGTAGCGCCCGACGTTGGTTGGGCGTCAGTTCGATTTTCATGTAAGGCTTTTCCGCGGATTTGAAGCGGGATTGTATCAAAGATGGCCAAAAACAAGTCCAACAGCACGTGGCTCAAGCGTCACGTGAACGATCACTGGGTGCAGGAAGCGACAGCGCGTGGCTACCGCTCGCGTGCCGCCTACAAGCTGATCGAGATTGATGACAAGGATCACCTGCTCAAGCGCGGCGCCCGCGTGGTCGATCTTGGCTCCGCGCCGGGTTCCTGGAGCCAGGTGGCCAAGGAGCGCATTGGCGAGCAGGGCCTGTTGGTCGCGCTGGACCTATTGCCCATGCATCCCCTTCATGGGGTCACTTTCATCGAAGGCGACTTTCGCGAAGACCATATTCTGGCCCAGCTCGAATCCCATCTGGAAGGGCAGAGGCTGGACCTTGTGATTTCCGACATCGCCCCCAACTTGAGCGGTAACCGGGTCACTGACCAGGCTCGCAGCATCCATCTGAATGAGCTGGCGCTGGACTTCGCGGTACGTTGGCTAAAGCCGGGTGGCCATTTCCTGGTCAAGGTATTCCAGGGAGAGGGCTATACCGAATTTCTGGCGGAAGTGCGCCGTCATTTCCAGGCGGTCGCTACCCGCAAGCCGAAGGCCTCCCGCGATGAAAGCCGCGAGCTCTATCTGCTGGGTAAAAGCAGGCTGGCGCATACCGACGGCCCCATGGATAATGGGATCGAGGTTGCTGAGTGATGATGTAACTGCCGGTGTGTGGTTTTCCGGTGTATTAGCTGGCAGCAGCCGTGAACTTTGACGAACGTGTGAGCGTCCCACATCGGGTCGAGAGGCCCAGTTGGTCTTTCGGGCGCGGAAGGAAGCAACCTTGAACAATCTCGGCAAGAACCTGCTCATCTGGGTCATCATCGGCGTTGTCCTGATGACGGTGTTCAACACCTTCACACGCCAGCAGGAGGAGCAGAACCTAGTCAACTACTCCAGCTTCCTGGACGAGGTGAAGGCCGGCAACGTCCAGTCGGTGACCATCGAAGGTAATCCGCTGCAGGGGCAGCTGATTCGTGGCAAGCGTGCCGATGGATCCACGTTCAAGAGCAATGCGCCCTTCGATGTCCGCCTGATTGATGACCTCCTCAAGTACAACGTGAAGGTGGCTGCGAAGCAGGAAGAGCACTCCTTCCTCATGCAGTTGCTGATCAACTGGTTCCCGATGCTGCTCTTCATTGGTGTCTGGCTCTACATCATGAGACAGATGCAAGGGGGAGGCAAAGGCGGGGCGTTTTCGTTCGGGAAAAGCCGTGCCCGCATGCTGGACGAGAACAATAACAACATCACCTTCGCTGACGTTGCAGGCTGCGATGAAGCCAAGGAAGAAGTGAAGGAAATCGTCGACTACCTGCGCGACCCGAGCAAGTTCCAGCGCTTGGGTGGTCATATCCCGCGCGGCATTCTGATGGTGGGTAGCCCGGGTACCGGTAAGACCTTGCTTGCCAAGGCCATTGCTGGCGAGGCCAAGGTGCCGTTCTTCTCGATCTCGGGTTCCGATTTCGTCGAAATGTTCGTCGGTGTCGGTGCAGCCCGCGTCCGCGACATGTTCGAGCAGGCCAAGAAGCATGCGCCGTGCATCATCTTCGTCGATGAAATCGACGCAGTCGGCCGCCAGCGTGGCGCCGGCCTCGGTGGTGGCAACGACGAGCGCGAGCAGACGCTGAACCAGATGCTGGTCGAGATGGATGGCTTCGACACCAACGCCGGTGTGATCGTCATCGCCGCAACCAACCGCCCGGATGTGCTGGACCCGGCGCTGCTGCGCCCGGGCCGCTTCGACCGTCAAGTGGTGGTGCCGCTGCCCGATATCCGCGGCCGCGAACAGATCCTGTCCGTTCACCTGCGCAAGGTGCCGCTGGCGCCGGACATCAAGGCTGACGTGATTGCACGCGGTACGCCCGGTTTCTCCGGTGCAGATCTGGCCAACCTGGTGAACGAAGCTGCCCTGTTTGCCGCGCGCCGCAACAAGCGCCTGGTCGACATGGACGACATGGAGTCGGCCAAGGACAAGATCATCATGGGCTCCGAGCGCCGTTCCATGGTGATGGGCGAGGAAGAAAAGAAGAACACCGCTTACCACGAGTCCGGCCACGCCATCATCGGCTACCTACTGCCCAAGTGCGATCCGGTCCATAAGGTCACCATCATCCCGCGCGGACGTGCGCTGGGCGTGACGATGTCCCTGCCGGAGCAGGACCGCTACAGCTACGACCGTGACTACTGCATTCAGCTGATCGCCATGATGCTTGCAGGTCGTATCGCCGAAGAACTGTTCATGAACCAGATGACCAATGGTGCCGCCAACGACTTCCAGCGCGCCACGGACTTGGCTCGCCGTATGGTGACCCAGTGGGGTATGTCGGATGTCCTTGGCCCGATGGTGTATGGCGAGGAAGAGGGCGAGGTATTCCTCGGCC